>JBEIDZ010000135.1:0-7295 GCA_040383215.1 Paracoccaceae bacterium
CTCCTGGCCCCGCACCGCCTGATCCTGATTGGCCTCGCGGCCGCGCTCGTCCTGTGGTGCGCGCTCACCCTGCGCTGGGACTGGCTGCCCGCCTATGCGCCGCTGATCCTGCAGGGGCTCTGGACAACGCTCTGGCTTCTTGTCGTCACGAGCCTGCTCGGCTTTGCACTCGCCGTGCCGCTCGGCCTTGTCCAGGTCACCGGGCCCGCCTGGCTTGCCTGGCCCGCCCGGGCCTTCTGCACGGTGATCCGCGGCACGCCGCTCCTTTTGCAGATCTGGCTGCTCTACTACGGCTTCGGCTCGCTCTTTCCCCAGATCCCCGGCATCCGCGACAGCTGGGCCTGGCCGATCCTGCGCGACGCCTGGCCCTATGCGGTGCTCGCCCTCACCCTCTCCTATGCCGGCTACGAAGGCGAGGTGATGCGCGGTGCCTTCGCCTCTGTCCCCCGCGGCCAGATCGAGACGGGCCAGGCCTATGGCATGGGCCGCCTCACGCTTTTCCGCCGCATCTGGCTGCCCCAGGCCATCCGCACCGCGCTGCCCACGCTTGGCGGCGAGACGATCCTGCAGATGAAGGCCACGCCGCTCGTCGCCACGATCACGGTGATCGACATCTATGCCGTCACCTCCCGCGTCCGTCAGGACCTCCTGATCGTTTACGAACCTCTCCTGATCCTCGCGCTCTGCTATCTCGCGCTCGCCGGCCTCATCGCGCTCGGCTTTTCTATCGCCGAACGTCGCGGCGCCGGCCGCGCCCGCCGCTGACCGCCCGTCCTGACCACGCCGGTCGTCCTGTGCAGGAAATGGCGCACCCAGCACGATTCGAACGTGCGACCTCTGCCTTCGGAGGGCAGCACTCTATCCAGCTGAGCTATGGGTGCCAGCCTGCACACTGGATAGGGCATCGCGGCGCCGCCCGCAACCCGGTACTGCCCGGTCCGGCGCTGCGGCGCCACAGCCTGCGCATCTGGCCTCAGCCAAAGAGATCGTGGCAGAACTCCAGCGCATCGACCAGCGCATCGACCTCGGCGGTCGTGTTGTAAAGCCCGAACGACGCCCGGCAGGTCGCGCCCAGGCCCGGATGGTGCATCAGCGGCATCGCGCAATGCGTCCCCGCCCGGACCGCGATGCCGCGCTTGTCCAGCACGGTCGAGATGTCATGCGCATGCGCCGCCCCCTCCAGCGTGAAGGAAAAGATCGCCCCCTTCTCGCGCGCCGTCCCCTGCACCTTGAGCCAGTTCAGCCCTTCGAGCCGCGCCCGCGCATGATCCCGCAACCCCGCCTCATGCGCGGCAATCGCGGCCATTCCCAGCCCCGTCATGTAATCGAGCGCGACGCCAAGCCCGATCGTCTGCACGATCCCCGGCGTGCCCGCCTCGAACTTCATCGGCGGGTCGTTCCAGGTGACCGTCTCTCGCGTCACCTCGCGGATCATGTCGCCGCCGCCCATGAAGGGGCGCATCTCGGCCTGACGCTCCTTGCGGACATAGATCGCGCCCGACCCCGAGGGACCGTACAGCTTGTGCCCCGTCACGGCATAGAAATCGCAGCCCATCGCGGCCACGTCCACCGCCATGTGCACTGCCGCCTGCGACCCGTCCACCAGCACCGGCACGCCACGCGCCCGCGCGGCGGCACAGATCGCTGCGACATCGACGATCGTCCCCGTGACGTTCGACATCTGCGTGACCGCGACCAGCCGCGTCCGCGGACCGATCGCATCGATCACCGCCTGCGGGTCAAGGCTTCCGTCGCCCGTGCAGTCGACCCATTTCAGCACCACACCCTGCCGTTCGCGCAGGAAATGCCAGGGAACGATGTTGGCATGATGCTCAAGGATGCTCAGCACGATCTCGTCGCCTGCCTGCAACCGCGGCGCGGCCCAGGCATAGGAGACGAGGTTGATCCCCTCCGTCGTGCCCGAGGTGAAGACGATCTCCTCTTCGGAGGCGGCGCCCAGGAACTGCGCCACCTTGCCGCGCACGGCCTCGTATTTCTCGGTGGCAAGGTTCGAGAGGTAATGCAAACCCCTGTGAACATTGGCATATTCCTGCGAATAGGCCCGCGTCACGGCATCGATCACCACCTGCGGCTTCTGCGCCGAAGCGCCGTTGTCGAGATAGACGAGCGGCCGCCCGTTCACCTCGCGCGACAGGATCGGGAAGTCGGCCCGCACCTTTTCCACATCATACATCGAAAGGCCCTCCGGCCGGTCCCGCGCCGATCAGCGACAGTATCAGGATCATGACCACGATGATCCCCGTCACACCGATAAAAAGCGTGAGCACGGCACGGCCAAGGCTGCCGAAGCCATGCAGGACCTTGATGAAGTTGAGCAGCGTCCAGAACAGGACCCCGAATCCCGCCAGAGACACAATTGCCCCGAGCAGGGGGGAGACGGCAAGGCTCAGCGCCTGGGCGAGCCTGACCGCCGTGGCCACGACCTCGAGCCAGACCACGAGCGTGAGCGTTGCCGAAAAGGTGCCGCTGCCGCCAAGCGCCACCCCCGTAGAGTGGAGCGAGATGACCAGCATGACCAGCATCGCACCAAGCACCACCGCATAGGCGAAGGGCGTCAGGACAACAGGATCGGCACCCGCACCCGGCCCCGGATCGGGCAGCGGCGCGGGCGAAAATGCGGCGATCAGCACGCCGATGACGGTGACCAGCGCGAGCGCCTGCCAGAGCACGGCCCGCGACAGGTTCAGCGCGATGAGATATCCGGCCGCCCTCGCCGGGTCACGCAGGGTCAGGACGAACAGCCGAAAGAGACCTTCTGGCGTGACGATGGCATCGCTCATGCCGGCTCTCCCGCCGCAGCCGCGCCGGCCTCGCGCAATCCCTGCACCCAGAAGACGGCCAGCGCACCGATCCAGACCACACCCGCCGCCGTCGTTCCCGCGCCGGGTCCGGTCAGGCCACTGGCCAGTCCGGTCAGCAGGGCTGCCGGCGTCGCGGCGAGCACCGCCCAGAACAGCGCAAGCCGCGCGTCATGGCCGCTCACAGGGCGGCGCAGGAAGCGCATCGCCGGAACCGAAAGCCCGGCGAGCAGGTAGAGCAGAAGCGGCATGATCATCATCCAGCCAAAGAACGCCGTCCCGATCAGCATGTCGAGCGCGAGGGGTTCTTCCCGCACTTCCCGGGAAAGATAGGAAATCCGCGCCTGAACCGGCAGCTGCGCGATGAACATCACAAAGCACCCGGCCATCGCCAACAGGATCAGCCTGTCTTCCCGCCTCCCCTGGTCCATCAGACCGCGGATGACGCGCCGCGGTCCGCGCCAGGTGCGAAGGATATCCGTCGACAGGGGCATGTTGCGACCTCTGACGCTCAGCCAAGCCACGGCGTGACCGTCCTGCCCCGGGAGGACCGCCGGTCATTTCCCGTTGCCGGCGGATACCGCATCCTGGCCCCGCCCCTATCTCCGGCGTCGCGCAAGCCAGCCCTCCAGCCGTGACCTGAGATCCTCGGCCAGCCGCTCGTCGGCGATCTCCGCCAGCGCCTCGGCCAGAAATGCCATGACGAGAAGGTCCTTGGCCTCTCTCTCCGGCACACCGCGGGACCGCAGATAGAAAAGCGCCGTCTCGTCGATCGCCCCCGAGGTCGAGCCATGCGAACAGGCGACATCGTCGGCATAGATTTCCAGCTCGGGCTTGGCGAGGAACTGGCTGTCATCGTCCAGAAGCAGCGCCTGGCTGATCTGATAGCCGTCCGTCTTCTGTGCCCCGGGACGGACAAGGATCTTGCCCTGGAACACGCCCACGGCGCCGTTGCGCAGCACCTTCTTGAACACCTGACGGCTTTGGCAGCCCACGGCGTCATGGGTGACAAAGACCGTATCATCGTGATGGAAATCCGCGCCGTCACCCAGAGCGGCCCCCGCGACATGGGCCGACGCGCCGTCCCCGGTCATCTCGATCACGCATTCGTTGCGCGTCAGGACCCCGTTCATCGTCAGCGAAAACGACTTGAAGAGGCTCTCCCGGCCCAGCCGAGCAAAAGTTCCCGTAACGGCCCGCCGGCGGTGATCGCGGCCCTGGATCCGGACGTGATGAAAGGCCGCGCCGTCGGCGACAGCGACCTCCATCAGCTTGGAAAAGCGCGCCGCTGCCGGGCCGCTTTCCAGGAGTGTCATGGCCGCGCCGCTCTCGACGCTGATCAGGTGATGCAGCATCGCATCCGACGTCTCGGACCGGTGAAGATAGACCAGATGCACCGGCGGCGTGACCGCACCGGTCGCCCGGATCACCACCCCGTCGCCGGCAAAGGCCGTGTTCATCGCGGCAAAGGGCCGCTCGACCGGACGCTGGCCGCGCGCTTCCAGCACGCCGTACAGGTCGCGCGCCCAATGGATGTCCCGCGACAGCGCGACCGACAGCCTCTCGATCTCGATCCCCGTTCCGGTCAGCGGATCGGACGCATCCGCATCGAAGACCCCGTCGACGAAGACGATCCTGACCGCCCCCACCCCGGCAAAGACCGGCGGATCGCCGTCATCGAGCAGCGCCGCCGGCGCGGGCGCGGGCGACAGCAGCCCGGCCGGGTCGGTATAGCGCCAGTATTCGTCCCGCCGCTGCGGCAGCCCCATCGCGGTCAGCCGCCCAAGTGCCCCCCGCCGCGCCTCGGCGGCCCAGGCCGTCCCCTCGGGCAGCCTCAGCCCCGCGATCCGCGCCGCCGTCGCATCAGCCCTGACCTTCGGCAGCGCCATCAGGCGACCTCCGCCAGGATATCGGCATAACCGTTGCGCTCCACCTCGAGCGCGAGGTCCGGCCCACCCGTCTTCACGATCCGCCCGTCGGCCATGATATGCACCACATCGGGGCGGATATGGTCAAGCAGCCGCTGGTAATGCGTGATCACCAGAAACGACCGCCCCGCCGACCGCAGCGCGTTCACCCCCTCCGAGACGAGCTTCATCGCATCCACGTCAAGCCCCGAATCCGTCTCGTCCAGGATGCACATCCGCGGCTCCAGCACCGCCATCTGGAGGATTTCGTTGCGTTTCTTCTCTCCGCCCGAAAAGCCCACGTTCACCGGCCGCTTCAGCATGTCGGCATCGATCTTCAGCGCCTTGGCCTTTTCCCGCACCAGCCTGAGGAAGTCCGCCGCCGTGATCTCGGGCTCTCCGCGCGACTTGCGCTGCGCGTTGAGAGCGGTGCGCAGGAAGGTCATGTTGCCGACCCCGGGGATTTCCACGGGATACTGGAACGCGAGGAACAGCCCCGCCGCCGCCCGCTCCTCGGGTTCGAGGGCGAGCAGATCCCGACCGTCCAGCGTCACCGTGCCTGCCGTCACGTCATAGCCTTCGCGTCCGGCAAGCACATAGGACATGGTCGATTTCCCAGACCCGTTGGGTCCCATGATAGCATGGACTTCGCCGGGGCCGATCGTCAGGTCCACCCCCTTCAGGATCGGCTTGCCGCCCTCGGACAGTTCGACGGCCAATCCCCTGATCTCAAGCATTCCCCGCTCCTTGGTTGTCGTTACTGTGCGCGCGCAAACTGCGTCGCGATCCATCCCAGATCGGCAGCCGGCACCGCCATCGGGCTGATCCGGAAAACCGCCATCCGTCCGGTCATCGACACGGGCCCCGCATAGCGTTCGACACAGTGATAGGCCTTGCGTTCAAGATAGTCGTCCCAAAGCACGGTGACCGCACGCCGTGTCCGGAACAGGGTGGCCAGAAAACATCCCACCCTGAAACGACCGTCGATCAGCACCACGTCCGGCTGGACGAAATCGGGCCTGTCCCAGACCGACAAGGCATAGGCCGGAAATGCAGACCGGAAGCCGCGGTTGACGGGCATCCCCCATTTTTCCGTCGGACCGATGTCGGCATGGTGCAGGTGCAGTTCCGCCCGTGGCGGATTGCGCGAAAACCAGGCCTTCATCCCCTCAAGCCAGTCGCGGTCGCTTTCGACAGAAAACACCACGCGCCCCGGCAGGGCCGCCGCTTCGACCGTCGAGCCGCCAGAGCCGTATTCCAGGATCGTCGTGGCTTTCCCAAAGACCGCGCGCAGGAGGTCACATTCCTCCGGCGGCATCGTCAGGACAGGTGCCGTGATCTCTGCGGGATCGGGTGGTGCCATGTCGTCAGCCAAGCGTCACCGCAGTGCCGGTTGCCGATACCATGAGCATGTTGTTGATCACCTCGTAGTCGAGATCGACCCCCACCACGGCATTCGCGCCGATGTCGCGCGCCCTGTCTTCGAGTTCGCGCAGCGCGGTCTCGCGGGCCTCGGCCAGGGACCGTTCGTAGGCGCCGGAACGTCCGCCCATGATGTCGGTGATCCCGGCAAAGATGTCACGGAACACATTTGCGCCAAGGATCGCCTCTCCGGTCACGATCCCATGATAGGCGGCAATCTTCTTGCCCTCGACTGCGGGCGTCGTCGTCAGGATCATCGTGGTGTCACCCTTCTGTCCGCGCCCGTTCCTGCCCCGACGACCGGCAGCGGCGCGCCGGCGGACGCTGCCCCGGCACCGTGGTCATCCCACGCCCCCTTCACGGGAAATCGCGACCCGTTTCCACGCTTCGATCGCGAATTCCGTCGGCAACGCCTGCAAGACCCCGCGGCAGAGGCCGATGACCAGCAGCGCAGTGACGAGAGCCTTTGCCCGCTCCTGCTCACAGGCTGCCCTCCACCCGTTGCCCAGACCGGAATGACCGCAAAGAGGTTACGGAAGAAATCCCGAGCCAGGATCGCCTCAGCCGGGATGATCCCTTGGTGGCGAGTGATCCGGTGACCGTCGCATGAGGGGGGGGAAATGATCACGCTCTGCTCCTTGAAGCCTTTGCCATCAGTTGGCCAAAAAGACTCGGAGAATGGGGAAGCCGATGCATAGGCCCCCAAAGGCCCCCACGATGAAGGGCCTGGGCCAGGCAGATCGCTCCTTCAGGATGTTTGCGATCAACTCCCAGAAGAACCAAATCGGGATCACAACAATCCAGCCGAGACTTAACAGCGCAATGGGCGCGCCAAACAGCCCCGGCATGTCACTGTTCTTGATTGAGGCCGGGGCCATGTCCGAAATTGCCTGCACGATTGCAAGAAGCAGACACACGATTGCCGATGCGACCAATCCCTTGACTGCACCCGACACGCTGAAGGACCGCGCGGCAGCCATTACCCTACCGACCCCTCAAGGCTGATCGCAACCAGCTGCTGCGCTTCCATCGCGAATTCCATCGGCAGGGCCTGCAGCACGTCCTTGCAGAAACCGTTGACCACCAGCGCCACCGCCTCTTCCGCATCCATCCCGCGCGAACGGCAATAAAAGAGCTGGTCCTCGTC
>JBEIDZ010000136.1:0-7248 GCA_040383215.1 Paracoccaceae bacterium
CAAGCACCGCATGCGTGCCCACGACGATGTCGACAGTCCCGTCGGCCAGGCCCTTGCGGGTCTCCTCCGCCTCGCGTGCGGCGACAAAGCGCGACAGCGGCCGCACGACGATCGGAAAGCCCCGGAAGCGGTCGGCAAAGCTCTTGAAGTGCTGCCGCGCCAGCAGCGTGGTCGGCGCGATCACCGCCACCTGCACCCCCGACATCGCCGCGACAAAGGCCGCGCGGATCGCCACTTCGGTCTTGCCGAAGCCCACGTCGCCGCAGATCAGCCGGTCCATCGGCCGGCCCGCTTCCATGTCCTGCAGCACATCCTCGATGGCCTGAAGCTGGTCCTCCGTCTCGGCATAGGGAAAGCGCGCGAGGAACTGGTCCCAGATGCCCTCGGGCGGGTTCAGCTCGGGCGCAGTGCGCAGCGCCCGTTCGGCGGCCACGCGAATGAGACGCTCGGCCATCGCGCGCAGCCGCTCCTTCGCGCGGGCCTTCTTCGCCTGCCAGGCGCCGCCGCCCAGCCGGTCGAGCAGCCCTTCCTCATGGCCGAACCGGCTCAGCAGCTCGATATTCTCGACCGGCAGATAGAGCTTCGCATTCTCGGCGTATTCGAGCGCGAGGCATTCATGCGCCGCACCCGCCGCGCGGATGACCTCGAGCCCGAGATAGCGCCCGACCCCGTGGTCGACATGCACGACCAGGTCGCCCGGAGAGAGCGACTGCGCCTCGGTCAGGAAGTTCTCGGCCCGCCGGCGCTTGCGCGTCTGCCGGATCAGCCGGTCGCCCAGCACGTCCTGCTCGGCGATGACCGTGATCCCCGGCGCTTCGAACCCGTGGTCAAGCGGCCAGACGGCGATGTGCAGGCCCGTCCTGCCCACACGGGAAAAGTCGGGCACGACATGCGGCTGCCCCATCCCCTCGTCCTCGATCAGCCCCGAAAGCCGCTCGCGCGCACCTTCGGAATAGGCGGCGATCACCACGGGCCCCGTCGCGGCCCGCGCCTTCACATGCGTGGCGAGCGCGGCGAAAAGCCCGATCTTCTCCTGCTGCCGCTCGGGCGCGAAGTCCCGCCCGATCCGGCCGCCCGCATCGGTCACGCCCGGCCCGGTCGGCTGCGGCAGGGCGGTGAACCGGATCATCCGCCGCGACCCTGTCGCCTCCAGCCAGCCCGCATCGTCGAGGTAGAGAAGCTCCGGCGGCGCCGGCTTGTAGACCGTCTCGATCCGCACTGCGCGCGCGCCGGGCTGCGCCATCGCGGCAAGGCGCGTCTCGTACTGGTCCGCGATCCCTGCCCAGCGGGCGGCCCGCGCCGCCTCTGTCTGGTCGTCCAGCGTGACCGGCGCATCAGGCAGATAGTCGAAGATCGTCTCCAGACGGGCATGAAAGAAGCCCAGCCAGTGCTCCATCCCCGCCTGCCGGCGTCCGGCGCTGACGGCCTCATAGAGCGGATCATCCGTCCCCGCCGCCCCGAAAGCGACACGGTAGGCCTGCCGGAACCGCGCGATCGCCCCGGGATCAAGGATCACCTCGGACACCGGCGCAAACTCCACCGCCGTCAGCTTTGCCAGGGTCCGCTGGCTGGCCGGATCGAACCGCCTCGCACTCTCGAGGAGATCGCCGAAAAAATCGAGCCTGACGGGTTCGGCATATCCGGGTGGCCAGACATCGATGATGCCCCCGCGGATCGCAAAGTCACCCGGTTCCAGCACGGTGGGCGTCTGGGCAAAACCCATCCGTCCCAGCCAGTCCCGCAGGGCCGCCTCGTCCACCCGGCTCCCCACCGCGGCGGAAAAGGCGGTTTCGCGGATCACCTCGCGCGCCGGCACCCTTTGCGTTGCGGCATTGAGCGTCGTGAGCAGCACGAAACGCTCGGGCGCGGCATGGCTGAGGGTGGCCAGCGTCGCCATGCGCGCCGCCGCGACCTCGGGATTGGGCGATATGCGGTCATAGGGCAGGCAATCCCAAGCCGGAAAGGTCAGGACCGGCATGCCGGGATCAAAGAAGCGCAGCGCCGCCTGCATCGCCACGAGCCTGCGGTCGTCGCGGGCGACATGGATCACGGGGGTTCCGGTCCGGGCCACTTCGTTCAGGCAAAGCCGGGCATCCCACCCCTCGGGCGCGCCGCTGACTGTCACATGATGAGGGCCGGATTGCATCGCCGTTCACTACCCCGCCGGCATGCGGTGTCAACTCCGTGCCGCGCGGCGCGAGGGTTGCCCGGCCTCAGCCTGCGGCAGACCGGGGGGTGCGGGACGCCTCAGAAGGGAACCACTTCCAAGTTGTGATACATTCCGAACATGGCCGTCACGAAGATGGCGATCATGCCGATCACCTGGGTCCAGAATCGCTGGCGGGTAATCAGCCTGGTCAGGACGCTGCCATCGGGCTCAAGATCGGCAATTCGCCTTGCGAGTCTGATCGTGAGCAGAAAGACCAGGGTCATCGGCAGGGCAATCAGGACCACGGCCTGCGCGAATTCGACACTGTACCAGAATGCCAGAACGAAAAGCGTGGTCAGGACGAAGGCCCAGAAGCCCAGGAGATAGGGGCCTGCAACGTCGACGATGAAGAGGATGCGGTTGACGTTGATGCGCACCAAATCCACGAAATCCTGCATCGCCTGGCCGCCCTGCCGCTGTGCCCGCTGGATCAGGTCGAACGGCACGCCCAGAACGAAATGGCTGGCCGAGGACCAGACAACCGCGAGTGCTATCCAGTACCACAGGTTCGAGAACGACCTCATGTCGATCACCTCGAAGATGGCGCTCGTCCAATCCACTGCGATCGTCTCTCCCCGATGTGCCGTCCTGACGGACCAAGCAGTTACCTTTGCATGCTAGCCTTGGCAAACAGAGACGGCCAGACTTGAGAAGTCGGTCCATCCGTGCAACCGATGATGGTGTGACCGAAAGGTCTGCTCCCTGGCCCGATTTCCGGAAAAACCCCGATGCCGCACATTCCCGCGCCTTTTCCCGCAAGCCGTCTGCGCAGGCTGCGCCAGACCCCTGCGCTGCGCGCGCTGACGCGTGAAACCCACCTCGCCCCGTCCGACTTCATCTGGCCTGTCTTCGTGATGGAGGGCCAGGATGACCAGACGGCCATCCCTTCGATGCCCGGCGTGGTCCGGCAGACACCCGACCGGATCGCCCGCGCCGCCCGGGAGGCACATGCCCTTGGCATACCGGCGATCTGCATCTTTCCCTACACGGCGATGGCAGCCCGGACCGAGGATTGCGCGACGGCCTGGTCGCCCGACAATGTCGCCAACCAGGCGATCCGGGCCGTCAAGGACGCGGTTCCCGAGATCGCGGTGATGACCGACATTGCGCTTGACCCCTACAACATCAACGGACACGACGGTTTCGTCGAAGACGGAGAGATCGTGAACGACCGCACGGTCGAGGCTCTGGTGCGCATGGCGCTGACCCAGGCCGAATGCGGCGCCGACATCCTTGGACCTTCGGACATGATGGACGGCCGGATCGGCGCGATCCGCAGGGCCCTTGAAGCCGGGGGACATCACCGGGTCACGATCCTGAGTTATGCCGCCAAATACGCGTCGGCCTTCTACGGCCCGTTCCGCGACGCCGTTGGCGCTTCGGCGGCTCTCAGGGGCGACAAGAAGACCTACCAGATGGACCCCGCCAACTCGGACGAAGCCCTGCGGACCGTCGCACGCGACCTGGCCGAGGGCGCCGACATGGTGATGGTCAAGCCAGGTTTGCCCTATCTCGACATCTGCCGGCGGGTGAAGGACACGTTCGGGGTCCCGACCTTCGCCTACCAGGTATCGGGAGAATATGCGATGATCCGGGCCGCCGCGGCGCATGGCTGGATCGACGCGGACAAGGCGATCCTCGAAAGCCTGACCTGTTTCAAGCGGGCCGGCTGCGACGGCATCCTGACCTATTTCGCCCCCGAAGCCGCCCGGCTGCTCTCGGGCTGATGCCGCAGCATCGCAATGCCAAGGATGACAGCGGCCGCGGCAGGGTTTATGCTGCCCTGCAAGGCCAGGAACAAGGCTGGCACAGCAGACAGAGCAGGTCAGAACCATGATGATGCATTCCGCCGCGTCCCGCAGACGATTCCTGACCGGAGCCCTCGGGCTTGTCGCGCTTGGCGCCTGCAACAACGGCGCGGGCGGAAACGGTGCCGCAACGATCGACGCCCGGGTCGATTCCACGCTGTCCTTCATGGTCGAGGAATATCCGGCCACGCAGGATATCCTCGATCGTGCCGCCGGCGTGCTGGTGATGCCGCTGGTGACCGAGGTCGGCCTCGGGCTTGGCGCGGCCTACGGCACAGGGGCGTTGCGGATCGGCGGTGCAACGGTCGATTACTACGCCGCCACCGCGGCCTCGGCCGGTCTGCAGATCGGCGCGCAGCAGTACAGTCATGTGCTCTTCTTCATGTCGGACGAGGCGCTGGCGGATTTCAGGGCCTCTCCCGGCTGGGTTGCCGGTGCCGGGGTCGAATATGTGGCCAATACCGAGGCAGAAACGTTTCTTGCAGATACGGTGACGGCTCTCACCCCGGTGATCGCGGTCGTCTTTGGCCAGACGGGCCTCAGACTCGGCGCGACGATCGAGGGCACGAAGTATACGCGCATCATCCCCTGACCGGGTTGCCGTTTCCGGGCCGGCGGTCCGGCCCGACCGAAACCGACATGATCAGTCGCTGGCTGCCAACCGTACCAGCAACGGGTGGCGCATCCTTTTGCCCAGAGATTTCCCGCCACCAAGGAAAGCGCCATGAAGACCACCACCCGCGTTGCCGTGATCGGCGGAGGCGTCGTCGGCTGTTCCGTCCTCTATCACCTGACCAAGCTCGGCTGGTCGGATGTCATGCTGATCGAACGCTCCGAACTCACCTCGGGGTCGACCTGGCATGCCGCGGGCGGCTTTCATACGATCAACGGCGACACCAACATGGCGGCGCTGCAAGGCTATACGATCCGCCTCTACAAGGAGCTTGAGGCGATCACCGGCCTGTCCTGCGGCCTGCATCACGTCGGCGGCATCACGCTCGCCGACACCGTCGAACGCTTCGAACAGCTCAAGGCGGAACGGGCCAAGCACCGCTACATGGGGCTCGACACCGAACTCCTGACACCTGAGGACATCGCGCAGAAGACGGATGGACTGGTCAACGTCAAGGGCATCATCGGGGGCCTCTATGACCCGCTCGACGGCCATCTGGACCCTTCGGGCACGACGCACGCCTATGCCAAGGCCGCGCGCATGGGCGGGGCCGAGATCGTGCTGCACAACCGCGTGATCGAGACCAATCCCCGCCCCGACGGCACCTGGGACGTGGTGACCGAAAAGGGTACGATCCATGCCGAACACGTGGTCAATGCCGGCGGCCTCTGGGCGCGCGAGGTCGGGGCCATGGCCGGCGTCTATCTGCCACTCCTGCCGATGGCGCATCAGTACCTCGTCACCGACGACGTGCCCGAAATCATGGCGATCCTCGCCCAGGGCCGCGAATTCCCCCATGTGATGGACCCGGGCGGCGAATTCTACCTCCGGCAAGAGGGGCGCGGCCTCTGCATCGGCTTTTACGAAAAACCCTGCGAACCCTGGGCCTTGGACGGCACACCCTGGAATTTCGGTCACGAACTCCTGAACGAACAGTGGGAAAAGATCGAGGACAGCGTCGCCTTCGCCAATGCCCGCATCCCCGTGCTCGAACGCTCGGGCGTCAAGCGCGTGATCCACGGACCCTTCACCTTTGCCCCCGACGGAAATCCGCTGATCGGCCCGGTGCCGGGCCTGCGCAACTACTGGTCGGCCTGCGCCGTGATGGCGGGCTTCTCGCAGGGCGGCGGCATGGGCCTCGCCCTTGCCCAGTGGATGATCGAGGGCGAGGTCGAACGCGACCCCCGCGGCTTCGACGTCGCCCGCTTCGGCAACTGGACCTCGCCGGGCTATACGGTGCCCAAGGTGATGGAAAACTACAGGATGCGCTTCAGCGTCTCCTACCCCAACGAGGAACGCCCCGCCGCGCGCCCCTTCCGGACGACACCGATGCACGAGATCTGGACAGTCCGCCGCGCCGTCTGGGGCCAGCAATACGGGCTCGAGGTCCCGAACTACTTCGCCCTTCCCGGCGAGCCGCTTTACGAGGAGCCGACCTTCCGCCGCTCCAACGCCTGGGAGGCCACGGCGCGCGAGGTGCGCGCCGTCCGCGAAGGCGTCGGCATCAACGAGCTTCAGAACTTCGGCAAATATGTCGTGACCGGCCCCGGGGCGCGCGACTGGCTCGACCGGATCATGGCCGGCACGATCCCGAAACCGGGCCGGCTCGCGCTCAACCCGATGCTGGCCCATTCCGGCAAGATCATCGGCGACTTTACCGTCTCCTGCCTGAGCGAGACCGAATACCAGCTGACCGCCAGCTATGGCGCACAGGGCTGGCACATGCGCTGGTTCGACCAGAACGCCGCCCCCGGCGTCCGGGTCGAAAACGTGTCCGACAGCCGCTCCGGCTTCCAGATCGCGGGGCCGAGGGCGCGCGAGCTTCTGGCCCGCGTGACGCGGACCGATGTCTCGGCCGGGGCCTTCCGCTTCATGGACGTCCGCCGCATGACCGTGGGCATGGCCAACTGCATCGTCCAGCGCGTCAGCTACACCGCCGATCTTGGCTACGAGATCTTCACCGACCACATGTCGGTGCGCCATCTCTGGGACGTCCTGTCCGAGGCCGGCGCCGATCTCGGCCTTGCCCCCTTCGGCATGCGGGCGATGATGTCGCTCAGGCTCGACAAGTGGTTCGGCTCCTGGGGCCGCGAATTCAGCCCCGACTATACCCCGCTCGAAACCGGCCTCGACCGTTTCGTCCGCTACAACAAGCCTGCCGATTTCATCGGCAAGGCGGCCGCGGCCGCCGACCGCGCCCGGGGCGCGGCCCGCCGTCTTGTGCCGCTGGTCGTCGATGCCAACGGCGCCGATGTCGTGGCATGGGAGCCGATCTGGCTGGACGGCGCGGTCGTGGGCTGGTGCACCTCGGGCGGTTACAGCCACTGGACCGGGCAATCCGTGGCACAGGGTTTCATCCCCGCGGCCCGAGTGCAGGACGGGCTCTCCGTCGAGGTCGAGATCCTGGGCGAACGCCGCCCCGCCCGTGTCCATCTCGGGCCCCTCTGGGACGATGGCGGCCGGATGCGGGCGTGACCCTTCCCGCGCAAGGGGGGCGCCGCCCCCCCGCGCCTCCTGCGGAGGCTCCCCCCCGGAGTATTTGACCGACAAAGACATCA
>JBEIDZ010000137.1:0-7206 GCA_040383215.1 Paracoccaceae bacterium
CCTGCAACTCGGGTGCGGGAGCGCAGGTCAGGGCTACGTCAACGCCCCTGCCGCCGGTCAGCCGCATCACTTCGGCCACCACATCGACGACGGAACTATCGACGGTGTGTGTTGCACCGAGGGGCGCGATGTCCGCCACGCGAGCGGCGCGACGGCCCACAACGATCACCTGTCGCGCGCCATAGGCCCGCGCCAGCATGAGGAACATGCCGGCAATCGGCCCGGTCCCCAGGACCAGCACCCGGTCTTCCGGAGAGACATGCAGGTCCTTCCAGGCGTTCATGCAGCATGACAAGGGCTCGACCAGGGCTGCCTGTTCAAAGCTGATACCGTCGGGTATCCGCACAAGGTTGCCGCCCGCGATGGCCTGGGGGACAACGCGCATGTATTGCTGGAAACCGCCGTCGATGCCGACGCCAAAGGCATCATAATCGGGGCACATGTTGTTCAGCCCCTTGCGGCACATGTCGCAATGTCCGCAGCCGATGTTGGGCACAACAGATACCCGCTGCCCGACTTTCCAGAAACCGACACGGCTGCCCACATCCACGATCTCTCCGGCCAGTTCATGGCCAAGGACCCGCGTTTCGTCAGGGCCCACGCGAAAGTGGCCGCCGCGGACGATCTTGAGGTCGGTGCCGCAGATCGATGCGGCCTCGACCCGGATCACCAGCCCGTCGGACAAGGCTTCGGGTCGCGGACGATCATCCAGTTCAACCCGGCCCTGTCCCTTGTAGACGGCGGCCAGCATCGGCGTCAGACCTCCATCCCATAGCGATGCGCCTTGTGGGTGGGGTAAAGCGCGATGGTCGGAATGGTCACGTCTGGCGTCCGGGTGGCAACGTAGAGGGCCAGCCAGGCGACATTGTCCACATCGATGCAGGACGCGTGGATGCCTTCCTTCTCTTCCTTTTCGTCAAGCCAGCCGTCTGTGTAGGCAACCAGGTTGCCGTCATAGAGGCCCTTGTCGATGATCTCGGTCATCGGTGTCTTGACGTGGCTGGGATTCAGCACGGTCACGCCGATCTTCTTGTCCTTGCCTTCCAGCAGGATATTCTTGGAAAAACCAAGCATCCCGTGCTTGGACGCGCGATAGGGGCTGTGGCCGGGGCCAGAGGCGACGCGGGTCGACGAAGACCCCATGTTGATGATCCGCCCGCCGTTTTCCTGTTTTTCCATGTAGAGGAAGGCCTCGCGGCAACACAGGAACACGGCTGTCAGGTTCGGACCGATGGTCTTGTTCCATTCCTCGAGCGTCACTTGCGTGACCGGCGGGGCGAGGCTGTCGCGCCCGGCCGAATTCACCACGACATCGATGGACCCGAAGGCATCGTGGGTCTGCCTGAAGAAGGCTCGCACCGTGTCTTCCTCGCAGACGTCCGCGAAGATCGGCAATACGTTGCCTCCCTCGGCGGTGATTTCTGCCGTTACCCGATCCAGACGCGCCTTGTCGAAATCGATCATCGCAACCTTTGCGCCATTCGCCGCATAAATCCGTGCGACCGCCTCGCCGATGCCCGATGCCGCGCCGGTGACAATGCAGGCCTTGCCCTTGAGCGACAGCCCTTCGGACAGCGTGTTTGTGGCCATCTTGATCCTCCGTTTGCCCAGCGGGCACCACTTGGTTGACTTGAATTCAGCTTGCCTGCGCCGGTGCAACCGCCCCGAACGTCAGGCGCTGCAGCCTGTGAAAGCGACTCGCCGGCACCGAAAGCGGATCGACCAGCCACGACGCTTTGCAGGCGAGCGCAGCGTTCAGGATCAGGCGGCCGTGGAGGTTTCCTGGCCCGATCCCGCCCGCCGGAATGAAGCGCGTGACACCTTGTGGCGCTGTCAGCGCCTTCGGGATGGGGATGCCTGTGGTAGGTCCGGTCGGAAAGAACTTTACGCCTGCAAGCCCAGCTGACATGGCCGGTTCAACGCGGACCGGATTGTTTGCCCCCGGCACAATGGGCAGGTCTTCATTCGTGTCCGCCTTCACATGGTCCGGTATCAGCACCGTCCCCGCCCCCGGAGCGCCAGCCGGGACTTTGGCTGTGCTGCGCCGGATAGTTTCTGCGGCGGTATCCCTGCGGAGAGGGACTTCGGTGACGGACAGACCGTCTGAGATCAGGGCTCTTGCCAACCGGATGCCATCAGCAGCAGCGCCCACGACAACGACGGGCATGAGACGGGTCTTGCGGATTCTGGCGAAGATCTGCTCGGCATCCCCGGTCATGACGGCCCTGCATGGAATTCGATTCGATGGTTGAATAATAGAAGTTATTTCTTTCTTATTCAAGGACCATAAAAATGATTTCTACGCCCGGAGGAGGGCGTGGCAGGTCACGATGGCAACACGACCGGGAATCCTGACTGCCGAGACCAGATGCGGATCGGTCCAAGCCGGGACTTGGCATCTTGTCGGGCCAAGCGCCCCGATCCGGAATGACAGGCGCGCGACCGATCCGGCCGAATGGCTTGCCCAACGGTCATGATCGGGGGTTGCCACGACACTCCAACCGCTTGCAAGCGCGAGGGAGGGCGTCAACCTGGCCGGGTTGAGCCTTAGATATCCTTTGGACGCCGGAAAACCTGTGGTCGTTGCTGATGCTGAAGGGCCGGTGGGACGGGCCACCCTGGTGCTGAACGAAGGTCAGCTGTGGTGCGCTTTGGTCCGCCGCCCACCGCCGTGGGCCCCGGCATCGGGTGAACCGTGCCGGCCCATGCGGCGCAGCCACAATTTGCGGGATGGAGGTCACGATGGGGGCAGAACCGGGACGGAGCCTTCCCCGCCGGCGCGGTCATCCCGGACGACCGCTGCAGCCATGAGGGGGCCGTCTATCCTGCGGTCCGCAGGGCCAAGGCGCGCTTGATCGTCCTTCTTTTGCAGACCAGACCCGACCGCCATCAAACAGGTCGACGGTCGGATCAAGCTATATCCTCAACCAAGCTGACAGAGGGACCGGTGATACCTTGATGGCCGCCACCTGCGATATCCCCGGTCGCTCCACCCGGGACCGGGTGCTGAGACCACCTCCCGAACTCGGGACAGGTGTCAATTTGAACCGGTCGCTGTCTAGTCTGCGGGCGTGGCGCTACGGTCGGGGCGGGCCTGGGGTCGGATGAAGGGCGGCGCCCCGGTGAGAAGCGCGGTGAAGGCGATGGGGCCGGTCTCGCCGGTCAGGCGTGCGCGGTAGGCGGGGATCGCCTCGGTCACGCGCATGACATAGGTCCGCGTTTCGGCGAAGGGGATGTGTTCGATCCAGTCGATCACGTCCGCCTCGCCGGTGCGCGGGTCGCCGCGCTGGGTGATCCAGGTACGGGGCCGGCCGGGGCCGGCGTTGTAGCCGGCGGCGACCAGCACGGGGGAATCGCCGAATTCTGTGATGAGGCCGGCCAGGTAGGCACTGCCCAGCGTGGCGTTGTAGTCCCAGTCGGAGGTGAGGCGCGCAGGCTCATAGGGCAGGCCGAGCTCGGCTGCGACCTCTTCGGCGGTGCCTGGCATGACCTGCATGAGGCCGAGCGCCCCGGCGGGGCTTTGTACGGTCGCGTTGAATTCGGATTCGCGCCGCGCGATGGCGAGCGCGAGTTCGGGCGGTACGGGCAGGCCCGGAAGGGTGGCAATGCGGTGCAGCGGCAGGTAGAGCGCGGGGATGACGATGCTGCGGTCGGCCGCCGCCTTGCCCGCGACCAGCGCAAGGTAGGGCTCGTCCAGCGCAGCAAAAAGGCCGGCAAGCTGGCCAAGTGTGGTGCGGTCGAGGTCCTGGCCGTAGCGGCTGGCAAAGAGGGTGGCGTTGTTCAGGTCGCCGGTGGAGAGGAGATAGAGCATCGCCTGCGTCAGGTCGCGGCCAAGCAGATCGCCGTCCCGCCAGTCGGGGAAGGCCTCGCGCCCGGTGATGGCGGGGTCATAGGGCAGACCGAGCCTTTCGGCGGCAAGCAGGCCGTAGAAGGCGGTCTGGAACTGGGCGGCGCGGGCATAGGCCGCGGGTGCGGCGGGATCGGCCAGCGCGTCGAGCGCGCGTCCGGTCCAGTAGGCGCCGCGGGAGAGCGTGATCGGGCCGCGGGCGGCGGCTTCGACCCGGGCGAAATGGTCGCGCGCGCGGGCGGGGTCGTCGAGGTAGCGCAGCGCGACATAGCCCGAGAGCCATTCGAGATCGGCGAAGGATTCGCCATCCTCGGCGGTCAGGTGATGGGCACTGGCCAGCGCATAGGCCTGATCGGGGCGGCCTTCGCGCATGGCCCAGCGGGCAAGGATGGCGCGGCGCGAAGCCCAGCGTTGTGGCTGGTCGAGGAGGGCGGCTTTGTCCGACCGCGCGGCGATAAGAGCGGCGGCGTCGCTGTAGTCGCCATCGTCGGCCAGGCGGGCGAAGCGGTCGAAGGCGAGGCCGGGGTCGTCGCGCAGTATTTCCGGTAGCGCCGCGATGCGGGCGGCGCGGTCGGACTGGCCGCGGATCTGGGCGAGGCGCGCCTCGGTCAGGAGCCGGGGCGTGTCGGGCAGGAGGGGGAGGAGGCGGGCGGACTCTTCGGTGCGGCCGCGCCAGAGCAGGGCCTCGGCGCGGGTGGGGTGGGATTCGGCGAGGAGTTCGGCAGAGGTGGCGAGGATCAGCGCCTCATCCTCGGGCGTGAGGGGGAGGGGGGCGAGCCAGGCGTCGATGACGGCGGCCTCGGCCTCGGGCGCGCGGCCCTGGGCGGTGAGGGCATGGGCGAGGCGGAGAAGGCCGGGCGCGGTCTGGGGGGGGCGGCCGTCGAAGAAGGCGATGACGGCGGCGGGGTCTGTGTCATCGGTGATCGCTTCCTCGGCGCGGGCGCGCAGGCGGTCGAGCCCGGGCCAGTGCGGATGGGCGGCGAGAAAGGCGGTGTAGTCGGCAAAGGCGCCCTCGCCCGCGCGCAGGCGGGACCATTCGACAAGTGATTGAGCCGCAGGGCTTATTTCTGCGGCGGCCGCGGCGGCGGCGGGCCAGTCGCCGGCGGCCATGGCGGCGGCGGCGGGGGAAAAGGGGCTGTCCTCGGCCAGGGCCGGGGGGGCGAGGAGGAAGAGGGCAAGGGCGAGGGGGCGAAGCATGGGGGGAGCCTAGGCGAAGGGCGCGCGATTGGCCATGCACGACGGCGCGGGGTGGCGGGAAGGCGCCTCTGGCGCCGATCCGGTGGGTTCGGGGGGGCGGGAATGGAGTTGCGGGCGGAGCGGCGGACGCCGTGAGACTCCGGCGGGGCGAATCAGGGGTTAACGCGTTGATTCGGCTGGAAACGGGGTTTCGGTATCACGTCGGTATTGCGTCGGTATTGCGTCGGTGTCGTTGTGCTGGTTTTGCCGCCGGGCCGGAGATGAAGGCACCGGACGGTGGGTGTTGCGGGGAGTGGTGCAGGATGGCCGGGGTGGGAGCGGGGAGCGTCCGGCGGGGAGGGGGGCGGCGGTGGCGCGCCGGGACCCGGGGGCGGGGTGATGAGCGCGGGCGGGGGCCGGGTGGGGTGCAAGTTGAATGTCGCGCTGCTGGTAGTGGCAGCTACGACAGGTGTCGGAAAACTGAAGAACAAAGTAAGTCTTTATATTCGACTATCACGTTCGAATGAAAACCAGTAAAACCCAAAGGATCCTTACACATGCTTCATGTGACACCTTTGTTATCTGATAAATCATTTCTTCTAGTCCGGTGGATTTTTAGCGAGGTCCGGGAATTCATCAATGAGCTCTGACATCTCTTCGTCTTTCACTTCGAGATACTTTCCGTCTTCTATGTAAATTATACCATTTTCGAGACATTTAGTATGAATCTCAAATAATGCTGAGATATTTTCATATTTTGGCCATGGGAAAAAACCCTCGAGACAAACAAACACTTTTCCCCGATCCAGTCCGCGCTCACTTACATCAACACAAAGATAATTCCCAAAATAATCCTGCATAATTGGAAAAAGGGCTCTCGGAAAATCTGGGGCAGTCAACAGATACGTCCAGAGCTCTATGGCTTCCTGCATTGACTGAGGCACCCACGATGGGAGTAGGACTTGTTGATCAAGTGTTAAATCGACTGTTTTCGCATCAAGACCCGCAATGCGGGAAAAATACTCAATGATCTGCTCGAATGGCTTTGATAAGGAAAGCAATATGTCAGGATTTTCTAGTTCCTGCGCAAAGAATTGTCGGATACGACTCTCTTTTTCTTGTCTATAGCGGGAAATGTCCCATCCGGCTTTTTCAAGCGCACTCAAATATCCTTCTATTGCCTCGATCGTATTCATGTCTAGTCGATCACCACTACCCGAAACTGATCGCCCGGTTGTATCGACAATTTCCGATAGAAGTTTCCGATAGTCGCACCCTGTACGCTCTGTTCAGACCTTGGAACGAAAGCGGTATACACTCCAGCTCCGCCTTCTTGAGTAGAGGCGTACGGATATTCGTCAATCTGCCTACCGCTTGGTGCAGGCGGAAGACCTCGCTGGGCCGCACGTCGTTGAGCATCGATAAGATTGCTTTGGCCCCGGGTCAAGACAGACGGAGCTCCACTTTCGACGGCTTGTGCTGTGTGTGCGGCAATTTCAGGCATTTGGGAGCGCCGGATATAGAGAGTCGGCAAGGCAGCTGCGGTGTCGGTGGCGGTCGTGGCGGCAAGCGCCGGTGTTGGCGCTTTGACCCGGACCCCGACCATAGCCAGTCCGACCTCGGCAGTCATCTGCACGCCAGACAGAGCCGCGTTGCCATATTCTCCGTTCTGCAAATACTGAGTGACATTCGCACTCGCCTGCACACCGGGGACAGGCGTTGTCACGGCGTCCTTTGCGAACGTGACGGCACCATCCCGGCCGGAGTATCGGCTCGGTGTGGCGCGCGAAAACAGACCAGCGAAAAAAGCGATCACCCGGTCGGCGATCGTTGGACTCTCGTGATTGTTCCCGCTCGGGTCTTTCAGGTTCACCGGGTCGTTGGCGGAGTAGGCGTAGCGGTTGGTGCCGACGCCGGGCTCGGGCGGGGCGAGCCAGTGGGGGGAGGGGGAGAGCCCGGGCCTCGGGGTCCATGGTGCGGGTGGTGAGGGAGAGCGGCCCCGCGGCGCGGGTGGAATGCGGGGCGATGACGCCGGCGTTCTCGGGTGGGGCGGTGTTGCGGGTCCGGACATCTTCCCTGCCGAGGGGGCGGCAGGTGGTGCGTTCGTCGCGCAGGCCGCGGGTCGGGTGCAGCGTGGCGGGCGTATGCACCGGGGGGACCGGGCCGGAGGCGCAGCGCTGTCG
>JBEIDZ010000138.1:0-7147 GCA_040383215.1 Paracoccaceae bacterium
ACGATCGGGTCGGTCGAGAAGTTCATCACCGATACCGCCTGGGAACAGGGCTGGGTCAAACCGATCCGCCCCGCGGTCGAACGGACCGAGAGCGTGGGCATCATCGGCGCGGGCCCGGCGGGACTTGCCGCCGCCGACATGCTGCGCCGGCAGGGTGTGCAGGTCACGGTCTATGACCGCCACGACAGGGCCGGAGGGCTGATGACCTATGGCATTCCTGGCTTCAAGCTCGAGAAGCATGTGGTGATGCAGCGGATCGACCAGTTGTCCGAGGGCGGCGTCGAATTCGTGCTGAACTGCAGCGTCGGGCAGGACATCACCTTTGACGCGATCCGGGGTAAACATGATGCCGTGCTTGTCGCGACAGGGGTTTACAAGAGCCGGGAGCTTGAAACCGGGGACGCAGACCTGCCCGGCGTGGTGCGCGCGATCGATTATCTGACGGCGTCGAACCGGGTGGGTTTCGGCGACGAGGTGCCCGCATTCGACAGCGGCGAGCTGAGCGCCGAGGGCAAGCGTGTCATCGTCATCGGCGGCGGCGATACGGCGATGGATTGCGTGCGCACGGCGGTGCGGCAGGGCGCGAAATCGGTGAAGTGCCTTTACCGCCGCGACCGTGCGAACATGCCGGGGTCGCAGCGCGAGGTCGCCAATGCCGAGGAGGAAGGCGTCGAATTCGTCTGGCTGTCCGCGCCGAAGGGCTTTGCGGGCGCGGGCGCGGTGCAGGGCGTCGTGGTGCAGAAGATGCGCCTTGGCGCCCCGGACGCGACCGGGCGGCGGATGCCGGAACTGATCGAGGGGGCCGATTACACCGAGGAGGCGGATCTTGTCATCAAGGCGCTGGGCTTCGAGCCGGAGGATCTGCCACGGCTCTGGGGTGTGCCGGGGCTCGAGGTGACGCGCTGGGGCACGGTCAGGGCCGAATTCACGACCGGGCGCACCACGCTCGACGGGGTCTATGCGGCGGGGGATATCGTGCGGGGTGCATCGCTGGTGGTCTGGGCGATCCGCGACGGGCGGGACTGCGCGGCAGCGATCCTGACCTATCTGGGGCAGGCCGCGCAGAGCGTCGCGGCAGAGTGAGGTGCGATGATACCGTTTCGGTATCACGTCGGTATCACGTCGGTATTGCGTCGGTATCGAATCGAGGTTGGCAAAAGCGAATGGTCAGCATTGCTGACCGAACGCGGGCGGGAGGTGAAGCCGATGGGCAGGACAGGGCTGATCGTGGCAGGGCTGCTGATGCTGCCGTGTGCCGCGCTGGCGCAGGGCGGATTTTCCCTGCCGGCCGGCTGCACCGCCTATGTCACCGTGCAGAAGGCCGATTGCAGCGTGAGCCACCTTTTTCGCTGCGAAGCCGATCCGGAGGGGTATCAGCGGCGGGTCGACCTGAACGAGACGGGCCTGGCCTATCTGGGGGTGATCGACAGCGAGACGCAGTGGATCGAGAGCTTTCACGCCGCCGACAGCTATACGACCTATCTGGCGCCCGGCGCGGCCGATCCGGCCAGCCTGACCGAGCTGATGGCGACCGGGCGTGACGGGCTCGACTTTCAGACGGTGTCCGATCTTTTCGGGCTGACGCGCTATGCCGGGGAGGACCGGCTGACCGGCGAGACGGTGGTGATCGACGGGGTGAGCCTGCAGCGCACGGCGTTCAACATGACCGTCTTTGACCAGGCCGGGCAGGCCATCTGGGAGATCGAGGGCAACGAGTTCATCCATCCCGAATGGCGCACCTTCCTGTCGGGGACGCGGACCTTCACCACGCCCGAGGAGGTCGTCACCGAGGACGGGACGCCGGTCGAGTTCATCTTTCCCGGCGAGCCGGGGTTTCTGGAGTCCAAGCCGAGGTTCGGATGTGCCCCGGTCATGTCGAAGGCGCCGTCCGGCGGCCTTCTGTCCTTCACAGGCTCTGAAAGGTCCTGACCGATGAAAGCTCTGCTGGTGTTCGGGTGTTGTCTGGCGCTTCTGTCCGGTCCTGCCCGGGCGCAGGATGGCGATGGTTTCAAGCCCCCCGCGGGGTGCGAGGCCTTTCTGACCGTCCAGTCGAAAGGCTGCCTCGTGTCGCATCATTTCCTGTGCGAGGGAGACCCCGAAGGCTGGCAGCGGCGGGTCGATCTTGGGCCGGACGGGCCGGTCTATCTGGCTGCGACGGATGCCGAATCGCAGTGGATGGAGAATGCGGACCTGTCATCCGGGGTTGTCGAACGGTTCGGAGAGGCACCGCGGGACCCGGCAAGCTTTTCGGTGCTGACATCCGAGGGCACGGATACCTACGATTTCCGGACCAAGTCGGAACAGCAGGGCGAGCGGCGCTATGTCGGGTATGACAGTCTGACAGGCGAAACGCAGGTGGTCGACGGGGTCACGCTGGAAGGCACGGAATACCGGATCACGGCCTATGATGCCGCGGGCGATACGGTCTGGGAATCAAAGGGCCGGCAGTGGATCATCCGGGACATGCGGTTGTTCCTGTCGGGGACAAGCGCCTTCGTGTCGGCCGAGGGAGAGTTCGAGTCCGACCAGACGCCTGTCGAATTCGCCTTTCCGGGCGAAGCGGGGTTCCTGAGCAGCCGTCCGCGCTGTGGCTGCGGCGAGACGGCGTCGCTGCGGCCCGGGGCGGAGGGGAACGCGGTCCTGCCGGCGGCCTGGGGGGCTGCACCGTGACACGGGCGGCGCAGGCCGGCACGACCGGCGCGCTGGAAGGGCAGTGCCTGTGCGGCGCGGTGCGGGTCACCGTGGCGGGCGCGCATGATCCGCGGCCGGGGGCCTGCCATTGCCGCATGTGCCAGCGCTGGTCGGGGGGGCTGTTCCTGTGCTTCGAGGCTGATGCGGCAGGGGTGACGGTCGAGGGGCCGGTGGTGCGCTTTGCCTCGTCCGGGTTCGCCGAGCGGGCGTTCTGCGGTGTCTGCGGCAGCCATCTGTGGATGCGCAACACGGGCGGGTCGACCTATGACCTGATGCCGGGGCTGTTCGACGCGGCGCGGGAGTGGCCGCTGCGGTCCGAGGTCTATGCCGACCGCGCGATGGCGGCGGTGCGGCTGACGGGCGACCACCCGCGGGCGAGTGCGGCGGAGTATGAGCGGAAGAACCGCGTCGTCGCCGGGGGTGTGCCATGAGACGGGCGGCGGGCGCGGCGCTGGTCTGGGCGGCCGGAGCGGGGGCGGGGATGGCAGAGCCTGCGGGCTGGCCCGACCTGCCCGACCGCGCCGCCTGCGAGGCGGTGCTGACGGTCGTGAAGGAGAATTGCGCGGTGGAGCATGTCTTCCGCTGCCCCGGCGGGGTGCAGCGGAACGAAGTGCGGCAACCGGGAGAGCCTGTTTACTCGGTGTCTCATAGCCTGACACCGCTCACTGACTGGGCTTTCGCTTCTCCGTTCGAAGGGGTCTTTATCCTGATCCCCGACATGACCCCGATTTTAGGACTAGAGTCCTTGTCCACTCGAGACTTCCCGAAACAGTCAGGTACGGCAACAATGTGGGTTCCGATCTTTCTCGATCCAATGGTTGGTCGGTTCGATGCCCAATTTGCCTTTATGGACAGGAAACTCGACGTCGATGGGTTCAAGCTGATCGGTCTTGATCAACGTGTGGCGGTGTCCTTCAATCAAGGCCACTTCGCAATCTCGAGCCAAGACGAACGATTTGTCGTGGAAAACCTCGGTGTTTCGTTCGCCGGCTCGAGCGAGACGGAGGCGTTCGGATACACCGAATCTTATCTTGAAGACCCCATCCGGCTGATCCGGCCGGGGGAGGCCGGGTTTCTGGCCGATCCTGACGAGGCCGCCTGTGTCCAGATCGGGCGGATGACTGACCCTGCCCCCGTGTTCGAAGGAGAGACCGATGCAGCGCTATGACGATGCCTGGGTGCGGGCCGAGGAGGAGAAGCGCGCGTTCATGGATGCCCATTCGCTCTACCGGGCGGAGGATGAGCATTCCTCCTGCGGGGTGGGGCTGGTGGTCGCCATCGACGGCCAGCCGTCGCGCGGGGTGGTGGAGAAGGGGATCAGGGCGCTGCAGGCGGTCTGGCACCGCGGCGCGGTCGATGCCGATGGCAAGACCGGCGACGGCGCGGGGATTCACGTCCAGATTCCGGTGCGCTTTTTCTACGACCAGGTGCGCCGGACGGGGCACGAGCCCGACATGGGCAAGCTCATCGCCGTGGGGCAGGTGTTCCTGCCGCGCACCGATTTCGGCGCGCAGGAACGCTGCCGCACCATCGTCGAAACCGAAGTGCTGCGGATGGGGCACTACATCTATGGCTGGCGGCATGTGCCGGTGAACGTCTCGGTCCTGGGGGACAAGGCGAATGCGACGCGGCCCGAGATCGAGCAGATCCTGATCCGCTGCGAGAAGGACATCGACGAGGAGGCCTTCGAGCGCGAGCTTTACATCATCCGCCGGCGGATCGAGAAGGCGGCGACCGCGGCGGGCATCGCCGGCATGTATCTGGCAAGCCTGTCGTGCCGGTCGATCATCTACAAGGGGATGATGCTGGCCGAACAGGTGGCCGTCTTCTATCCCGACCTGCAGGACGAGCGGTTCGAGAGCGCCTTTGCGATCTATCACCAGCGCTATTCCACCAACACCTTCCCGCAATGGGCGCTGGCGCAGCCCTTCCGCATGCTCGCCCATAACGGCGAGATCAACACGCTGAAGGGCAACGTCAACTGGATGCGGAGCCACGAGATCCGGATGTCGTCGGACGCCTTTGGCGAAATGGCCGAGGACATCAAGCCGATCATCCCGGCGGGGACGTCGGATTCGGGTGCGCTGGATGCCGTGTTCGAGGTGCTGGTGCGGGCCGGGCGGTCGGCGCCGATGGCCAAGACCATGCTGGTGCCCGAGGCCTGGTCCAAGATGACCGGCGAGATGCCCGAGGCCTGGGCCGACATGTATGCCTATTGCAATTCGGTGATGGAGCCCTGGGACGGGCCCGCCGCGCTGGCGATGACGGACGGCCGCTGGGTCTGCGGCGGGCTTGACCGCAACGGGCTGCGCCCGATGCGTTATGTCGTCACCGGCGACGGGCTTCTGATCGCAGGGTCCGAGGCGGGGATGGTCCCCGTGGACGAACGCAGCGTGCGCGAAAAGGGTGCGCTCGGCCCGGGGCAGATGATCGCCGTCGACATGGCCGAGGGGCGGCTTTACCACGACCGCGACCTGAAGGACCGGCTGGCTGCGGCCCAGCCCTTCGGCGACTGGATCGAGAAGGTCGTGGACCTGAACGCGCTGTTGCGCGAGGTGCCCGAGACGGCGCTGTTCGAGGGGGCGGACCTGCGCCGGCGGCAGATCGCGGCGGGCTATACCATCGAGGAGCTGGAGCAGGTGCTGGCCCCGATGGCCGAGGACGGCAAGGAGATGGTCGCCTCCATGGGCGACGACACGCCGCCGGCGGTCCTGTCGCAGCAATACCGGCCGCTGTCGCATTACTTCCGCCAGAACTTCAGCCAGGTGACGAACCCGCCCATCGACAGCCTGCGCGAGGCGCGGGTGATGAGCCTCAAGACGCGGTTCGGCAATCTCAAGAACGTGCTGGACGAAAGTTCGGCCCAGACCGAGATTCTGGTGCTCGAAAGCCCGTTCATCGCCAATGCCGAATTCGAGGTGATGGTGCGCCAGTTCGGCGCCAATGTCGCCTTCATCGACTGCACTTTTGCCGCCGGGCCGGAGGCGCTGCGGCATGGGCTCGAGCGCATCCGGTCCGAGGCCGAGGATGCGGTGCGTTCGGGCGCGTCGCATCTGGTGCTGACGGACGAACATCAGGGGCCGGGGCGCGTGGCGATGCCGATGATTCTCGCGACCAGCGCGGTGCATTCCTGGCTGACGCGCAAGGGCTTGCGCACCTTTACCAGCGTGAACGTGCGCAGCGCCGAATGCATCGACCCGCATTACTTTGCCGTGCTGATCGGCTGCGGGGCGACGACGGTGAACGCCTATCTTGCGCAGGATTCCATCGCCGACCGGGTGCGGCGGGGCCTGATCGAGGGGACCCTCGTCGACGCGATGCGCCGCTATCGCGCGGCAATCGATGCGGGGCTTCTGAAGATCATGTCGAAGATGGGGATTTCGGTCATCTCCTCCTATCGCGGCGGGCTCAATTTCGAGGCCGTCGGCCTGAGCCGCGCGATGGTGGCGGAGTATTTCCCCGGCATGCAGAGCCGCATCTCGGGCATCGGGGTCACCGGCATCCAGTCCAAGATGGAGGCGATCCATGCCCGCGGCTGGGCCGGCGGGACGGATGTGCTGCCCATCGGCGGCTTTTACAAGGCGCGGCGCAGCGGCGAAAAGCACGCTTGGGAAGCGCAGACGATGCACATGCTCCAGACCGCCTGCGACCGGGCATCCTATGAGCTTTGGCTGCAGTATTCCCGCGCGATGCAGGCCAATCCGCCGATCCACCTGCGCGACCTTCTGGCGATCAAGCCCCTGGGCGAGCCGGTGCCGATCGAACAGGTGGAGAGCATCACCTCGATCCGCAAGCGGTTCGTCACGCCGGGGATGAGCCTTGGCGCGCTGAGCCCGGAGGCGCACAAGACGCTGAACGTGGCGATGAACCGGATCGGGGCCAAATCGGATTCGGGCGAAGGCGGCGAGGACCCGGCGCATTTCCAGCCCGAGCCGAACGGCGACAACCCTTCGGCCAAGATCAAGCAGGTCGCCTCGGGCCGGTTCGGGGTGACGGCGGAATATCTCAACGCCTGCGAGGAACTGGAGATCAAGGTCGCGCAGGGCGCCAAGCCCGGCGAGGGCGGGCAATTGCCGGGGATGAAGGTCACGGCGCTGATTGCGCGGCTGCGCCATTCGACGCCGGGGGTGACGCTGATCAGCCCCCCGCCGCATCACGACATCTATTCCATCGAGGATCTGGCGCAGCTGATCTATGACCTCAAGCAGATCAACCCGCGGGCGAAGGTCTGCGTGAAGCTCGTCTCCTCTTCGGGTGTGGGGACGATTGCCGCGGGTGTGGCCAAGGCCAAGGCGGATGTGATCCTGATTTCGGGCCATAATGGCGGGACGGGGGCAAGCCCTGCGACCAGCATCAAGTATGCAGGCCTGCCCTGGGAGATGGGGCTGACCGAGGCGCATCAGGTCCTGGCGATGAACAACCTGCGCGAACGGGTGACGCTGCGCACCGATGGCGG
>JBEIDZ010000139.1:0-7095 GCA_040383215.1 Paracoccaceae bacterium
CCAGCGTCGCGACATGGACCCGCGCCGCCGCCCCCGTCCCGTCGCGGTCGAAGAAGACCTTACCCGTGTCGGTCTCGTAGATGATCCGGTCGCTGGCATCCGCCGCGGTCCCGCTCGTGTTGCGCACAAAGGCCGATGCCGCCAGACCCCCGCCCCGCAGGCCGGTGAAGACCGCGTTCTCCAGATGGATCGTGTCATCGACCACGCGGAAATCCGTGATCCGGTCGGCATTGCCCGCCACGGCCGCCGCGCTGAAGACAAAGACATCCCGCCCCGCCCCGCCCGTCAGGCTGTCGCCGCCCGTGCCGCCGTTCAGGATGTCATTGCCGCGCCCGCCGTCCAGCCGGTCACTGCCGCCCCCGCCCGACAGCCGGTTCGCCCCGCCATTGCCGGTGATCGCATTGCCCAGCCCGTTGCCCGTCCCGTTCAGGTTGCCGCTGCCGGTCAGCACCAGGTTCTCCAGATTGGCGCCAAGCGTCAGCGTGACCGAAGACCGCACCATATCCGTGCCCTGGCCCGCGTTTTCGGTGATCGTGTCGCCGCCAATGGTGACATAGGTGTCGTTGCCCGCGCCCCCGATCAGCACATCCGCGCCCCCGCCGCCGTCCAGCCGGTCGTTGCCGCGCCCACCGGACAGCCGGTCAGCCCCGCCGCGCCCGTTCAGGACGTCATTCCCGCCCAGGCCCGACAGCGTATCCGCCCCCTGCGACCCCGTCAGCGTGACCGCAAAGGCCGAAGCCCCAGTCGCCTAGCCGTAGATGACATAGGCCTCGCCCCAGTCGTTGCCGTTCGGATCACGGAAATTGGCCCCCACGAACAGGTCGTCGAACCCGTCGCCGTTGATATCGCCCGCGGCCGAGACGGAGCGGCCCGCAACGTCTCCCTCCGCCACGCCGCTGATCTTGAAGCCATTGCGACCGTCGAGCGCGGCAAGATCGATCTCGGCGGGAAAAAAGCTTTCCGTGCCAAAGACCACCCACGCCGCACCGGTGTCTGTGACGTTCGTGTCGGCGCCTTCGGCCCCCACGATGAGGTCGCCGAATCCGTCGCCGTTGACATCGCCTGCAGCCGAGACGGAGCCGCCTGCAAAGTCGCCCACCGCCGCGCCGCTGATCCTGAAGCCGTTCGTGCCGTTCAGGGCGGAGAGGTCGAGGTTGGCCGAGAACCCGCTCGCCTTGCCGAAGACGACCCAGGCCGCGCCAGAGTCTGCGACATTCGTATCGGCACCAGGAGCCCCCACGATGACATCGGCGAACCCGTCGCCGTTGACATCCCCGGCGGAGGAGACGGACCAGCCCGCCAGATCGCCCGCCGCCTCGCCGCTGATCTGGAAACCGGTCGTTCCGTCCAGGCCTGAGATGTTGAGGTTGGCGTCAAACCCACCGGCCTTGCCGAAGACGACCCATGCCGCGCCGGAGAGGCTGCCGTTCGGATCGGCGCCATAGGCCCCTACGATGAGGTCGGCGAACCCGTCGCCGTTGACATCGCCCGCGGCCGAGACAGAGCGGCCCGCCTCGTCGCCCGCCACCTCGCCGCTGAGCTGGAAGCCGGTCGTGCCGTCCAGGGTGGAGAGGTCGAGGTTCGCCGCAAACCCGCGGGCCTTGCCGAAGACGACCCAGGCCGCGCCAGAGCCCACACCGTTCGGATCGGCGCCACGGGCCCCCACGATCAGGTCAGCGAACCCGTCGCCGTTCACATCCCCCGCGGAAGAGACGGACCAGCCTGCATTGTCGGACTCGGCCTCTCCGCTGATCTGGAAGCCGGTCTGGCCGTCCAGAGTGGAAAGGTTCAGGGTCGCCGCAAACCCGTTGGCCTTGCCGAAAACCACATAGGCCGCGCCGGAACCATAGCCGTTCAGACTGGCGCCGGGGGCCCCCACGATGAGGTCATCGACCCCGTCGCCGTTGACATCGCCTGCGGAGGAGACGGAGTAACCCGCATAGTCGAACTCAGCCTCACCGCTGATCCGGAACCAATCCGTGCCGTCAAGCTGCGCCAGCTGCAAGGTCGTACCAAAGGTACTCATCAAAACAATCCACTACCAAACCCACAACCGTATCGAATGCTCGAAATTGTTACTAATCCCCTTCAAACGCATCAAATATACGAAAAGGGTAAATGCCGCAGGCCGCACCGGTCAATCGCCCACCCCGTCCGCCGCGCCCGCACCGGGGCAGGACCCCAAGGGGCAGGTTTCGTCCCGGTCAGCCCGCGCCCCGGCGGATCAGGTGGTCCTGTTCCCCCTCCGTCTCTGTCACGCCCAGATGCAGATGCCCGGCAAGCGCACAGAAATGCGGCAGGTCGATCAGCGCCATCGGGTCGTCCGCCAGAACCCGCAGCACCTCGCCCTCGGCCATCGCGACCAGCGCCTTGCGCGCCCGCAGGACCGGCAGCGGGCAGATCAGCCCCCGCGCATCCACCTCCCGCGCCACCTCCGTCACGGAATGTCGAACCCCGGTGCCGCCAGTTCGAACCCCTCGAACCGGAACCCCGGACTGACCGTGCATCCGACCAGCGTCCAGTCCCCGGTCGTTTCGGCCGCCTGCCACCAGCCCGCCGGGACGATGGCCTGCGGCCGCTCTCCGGCCATCAGGTCAGGCCCGAGCCGGACCGTTTCAGCCGGGCCGGCCGCCGTCCCGGCGATCCGCAGCAGGATCGCGGCGCCCGCATGGAAATGCCAGATTTCGACGGCATCGACCCGGTGCCAATGGCTCCGCTCACCTGCGCGCAGCAGGAAGTAGATGCAGGTCCCCGCCGGCCGTCCGGGTCCGTCGGCCACCCAGGTCTGACGGTACCAGCCGCCTTCGGGATGCCGCTCAAGTCCAAGAGCCGCGATGATCCGCTCCGCCGTCACCGTCAGGCTACCGCAGGACCGACCGCCCCGCATAGTCCGCCGTCGCCCCCAGCATTTCCTCGATCCGGATCAGCTGGTTGTACTTCGCCAGCCGGTCGGACCGCGACAGCGACCCGGTCTTGATCTGTCCGCAGTTGGTCGCGACGGCCAGATCGGCAATCGTGGCATCCTCGGTCTCGCCGGACCGATGGCTCATCACGCAGGTATAGCGCGCGCGATGCGCCAGATCGACCGCCTTCAGCGTCTCGGTCAGCGTGCCGATCTGGTTGACCTTGACCAGCAGCGAATTCGCGGTCCCGGTCCTGATCCCCTCGGCCAGCCGCACAGGATTGGTCACGAAAAGGTCGTCCCCGACCAGCTGCACCTTGTGCCCCAGCCGTTCGGTCAGAAGCTTCCAGCCCGCCCAGTCATCCTCGGCGCAGCCGTCTTCGACCGAAATGATCGGATAATCCGCCACAAGCTTCTCGAGAAACGCCACATTCTCCTCGGACGACAGCGACAGCCCTTCGCCCGTCATCTCGTAGCGTCCCGCCTTGTGGTACTCCGTCGCCGCACAGTCGAGCGCGAGAAAGACCTCCTCGCCCGGCCTGTAGCCCGCCTTCTCGACAGCCCGCAGGATGAAGTCGAGCGCGGCCCGCGCCGACGACAGGTTGGGCGCAAAGCCGCCCTCGTCGCCGATCCCGGTGGCCAGGCCCGCGTCATGCAGTTCCTTCTTCAGCGTGTGAAAGACCTCCGACCCCACCCGCACGGCCTCGCGGATGCTGCCGGCGGCCACCGGCATGATCATGAATTCCTGGATGTCGATGGGGTTGTCGGCATGCTGGCCGCCATTGACGATGTTCATCATCGGCACCGGCAGGACCCGCGCCGATGTCCCCCCGACATAGCGGTAAAGCGGCTGCTGGGTGAAATCCGCCGCCGCCTTGGCCACGGCAAGCGACACGCCCAGGATCGCGTTCGCGCCAAGCCGCCCCTTGTTTGGCGTCCCGTCAAGCTCGATCATCAGCGCGTCGATCTCGACCTGTTCGGTCGCATCCATCCCGACCACGGCCTCGGCCAGTTCGCCGTTGACGGCGGCAACCGCCTCGAGCACGCCCTTGCCCTTGTAGCGGCCCTTGTCTCCGTCGCGCCTTTCCACCGCCTCATGCGCGCCGGTCGACGCGCCCGAAGGCACCGCCGCGCGGCCCATAGTGCCGTCCTCCAGCACGACATCGACCTCCACCGTCGGATTGCCCCGCGAATCCAGGATTTCGCGCGCATGGATGTCGATGATCGTGCTCATGTCGGCTGCCCTTCCCTTCCCTGTCCTGCGGCGCAATGGCAGCCCCTATAGCCCGCCGGTCCCGGCAAGGGAAGCATCGGCCGCCACGCGGCCGGCGGCCGCACCAACAGGCCGCGATCACAGATAATCCGTCCGCTGCAGCCCGTATTTCGCCATCTTCTCGTTCAGGGTCCGCCGCGGCAGGCAAAGCTCTTCCATCACCGCAACGATGGATCCGCGGTGGCGCCGCATCGCATTGTCGATCAGCATCCGCTCAAACGCCTCGACAAATTCCTTCAGCGGCTTGCCCTCGGTCGTCATCGCCGGCCGCGCGCCATCGTCGCCGTCGGTCATCAGAAGCGACGCGATCGACCCCGTCCCCCGCCGGTTCTGAAGCACTGCCCGCTCGGCCACGTTGATCAGCTGGCGCACATTGCCCGGCCAGGGCGCTTGCAACAGCTGGGCCGCCTCCTGCGCGCTGACCTCGGGCGCATCGCAGCCGTATTCCTCGGCAAACTGCTCGGACAGGCGCGTGAACAGCGTCAGGATATCCTCACCGCGCTGGCGCAGCGGCGGCACCGTGATGCGCAGCGCCGCAAGCCGGTAGAACAGGTCCGGCCGCAGCACGCTCTCGCAGGTCTTGCCCTGTTCCTGCAGGTTGCAGATCGCCACGATCCGGGTCTCTGCCGGGCTTCCCTGTTCGTTCATGGCGGTCAGCAGCCGCGCCTGCATCGACGGGGACAGCGCCTCGATATCCTCAAGCACCAGCGTCCCGCCGCGGGCCTCCTCCATCGCCGGCACCGGATCATCCTGCTGCACCGGGCCGAACAGCCGCCGCGACAGCGTCTCCTCGTCATAGGCTCCGCAGGACAGCAGCACGAACTTGCGCGCCGCCCGCGCGCCCACCGCATGCAGGGCATAGGCCACAAGGGTCTTTCCGGTCCCCGTCTCGCCCTCGATCAGGACATGGCCGTCGGCCTGGCCAAGATCGAGGATATCCTCCTTCAGACGCTCCATCGCCGGGCTCGACCCGATCAGCTTCTTCATCAGCGCCGACCCGTCCGAAAGCTCCCGCCTGAGCGCGCGGTTGTCGAGCGCGAGCCGGCGCGCCTGCGTCGCCTTCTTGGCAAGCTCGGTCATGCGGTCGGGGTTGAACGGCTTTTCAAGGAAATCGAAGGCCCCGGTCCGCATCGCCTCCACCGCCATCGGCACATCGCCGTGCCCCGTGATCATGATCACGGGAATCGTGGAATCAACCGACCTGAGCCGGCGCAAGAGCGTCATGCCGTCCACTCCCGGCATCCGGACATCCGACACGACGATCCCGGGATAATCGGCGGTGACGGTCTTCAGCGCCTCTTCGGCTGACGCAAAGGTCTCGGTATCAAAGCCCGAAAGCGCCAGCCACTGGCTGATCGACTGCCGCATGTCCCGCTCGTCATCCACGATCGCGATCTTCATCGCCTTGGCCATCATGATCTCACTCTGCCGCCTGAATGCCCGTCTTTGCCTGCCCCGTCAGCAGGGCCGGCAGGCTGATCTCGAAGACCGCCCCCCCGGGGGGCGCATTGTGGGCGGTCAGCCGACCGCCCATGTCGGTGACGATCCCCGACGAAATCGCAAGCCCGAGGCCAACCCCTTCGCCTGTCCCCTTCGTCGTATAGAAGGGCTCGAACAGCTGGTCGAGGTTCTCGAGGCCGTGGCCGTTGTCGCGCACCGACAGGCTCACCGCGTCACCCTGCACCAGCATGATGTCCACGGCCGGGTCCGCCGTCGCCTTGGTCGCATCAAGCGCATTGCGCAGCAGGTTGATCAGCACCTGTTCGAACCTGAGCCGGTCACCCATGACCATGACAGCCGCCGACGGGATCGTGCGCGTGATCGTGACCTTCCGCGTCTTCAGCTGCGGCTCCATCATCGCCAGCGCCGACGATATCGCAGCCCGCGCATCGAAGGGCTCAAAGGCATCCGCCCCCTTGCGGGCATAGGACTTGAGCTGCCGCGTGATCGCACCCATCCGGTCGATCAGGTCGTCGATCCGGTGGAACGATGCCAGAGCCTCCTCCGGGCGCCTGCGCTGCAACAGCAGCCGCGCTCCCGCCAGATAGGTCTTCATCGCGGCAAGCGGCTGGTTCAGCTCATGGCTGACCGCGGCCGACATCTCGCCCAGCAGCGCAAGCTTCGATGATTGCGCCAGCGACTGTTCGGCCACCTACAGCGTCTGCTCGACCTTCTCGCGCTGCGCGATCTCGCGCTGCAGACGCGCGTTCAGCCGCCGCAATTCGGCCGATTCCCGCTGGAATATCGCAAGCCGGCTCGTCGCCTTGCGCGACGACACCCAGAACGCCAGCGCGATCAGCACCGCAAAGCCCGTGATCTCGAGCGCGAGAATGCCGTTCACACGCTCCCTCACGCTGGCATAGGTGGTAAAGCTCACCATCTTCCAGCCCTGGAACGGGACGCGCGTCTCGCGCCTCATCACCGCCTCGCCGCCGACATAGGCCGCCTGCTGCGGCTGGTCCCATCCCCGCGTTGCACGGATCGCCCGGCTGACGACGCTGCCGGTGCCCCCGTCATCGGCAATCGTCTGCTCGGTCTTGGCGCGCCAGCGCGGGTCGGTGGACAGGATGATGGTGCCGGCACTGTCGGCCACGATCACCGCATCCTGCGCCTCGGCCCAGCCGCGGGCCAGCTGGCCCAGATCGACCTCGACCGCAATCACCCCCGCAGGCACGCCGTTCCCGTCGATCCGGCGCGCATAAAAGAACTGATGTGCCCCGGTCGGCAGGGGAATTGCGGCAAACACCGTCGCATTCGACCGCAGCGCCTCGGTGACATAGGGAACCCCGCGATAGGATGCGCCGATCCGGGTCCGGTCGGTCGCGGCCACCACCCTGCCGTCAAGATCGAACAGCATCATCGACGCCGCGCCGATCTCCTTGCCAAGCGAGATGAGCCGCAGCGAGGTGCGCGAAAAGTC
>JBEIDZ010000140.1:0-7082 GCA_040383215.1 Paracoccaceae bacterium
GCTTCGAGCCGGGGGTCGACGGCCTCGATCGCGAGGCGCATGGCGCGCACCATGAGCGGGAAGGCCATGACCGCGGCCGCGAGCGCGGCGCCGGTCCAGCGGAAGGCGAGCACGATGCCGAACCACTGGTCGAGATACTGGCCGATCCAGCCCTTTCGCCCGAAGGCCAGGAGCAGGAGATAGCCCGTCACCACCGGCGGCAGGATCAGCGGCAGGTGGACGAGACCGTTCAGCACCTGCCGGCCGCGGAAGCGCCAGCGTGCGAGCGCATAGGCGACAAGAAGCCCGGGCGGCAGGCTGAGGAGCGTGGCCCAGAACGAGACGCGCAGCGACAGCGCGACGGCGCGCCATTCGTCGGGAGAGAGCCAGTCGGCCGCTCCGCTCATCAGTCGGGCACGGCAAAGCCGGCGGCCGCGAAGACGGCATCGGCCCGGTCGGAGAAGAGCGCCTCGAAGAAGGCCTCGTCCTGAGGATCGGCGGCCGCGGCGAGCAGCGCGGCGGGGTAAAGGATGGGGGGATGCGTTTCGGGGGAAAAGGTCGCGACGATGGTGACGTTGTCGTCGGCCGCGGCATCGGTTGCATAGACGATGCCGAAGGGCGCCTCGCCCGAGGCGACGAAGGCGAGTGCGGCGCGGACGTTTTCGGATTGCGCGACGGATGGGGCGAGGCTGTCCCAGAGGCCGAGCGATTGCAGCGCGGCGCGTCCGTACTGGCCGGCGGGGACGGCATCGACCATCGCCATCGAGAGCCGGCCGTCGCCGAGGAGGTCGGGCAGGTCGGCGGGGTCGACGGGGGCCGCACCCTTGCCATGGGCGATGAGCACGAGGCTGTTGCCGAGGAGGTCGCGCCGCGCGCGGACAAGCTCTTCGGCTTCGACCGCGTCCATCCAGTCGGTCGCGGCCGAGATGAAGATGTCGGCCGGCGCGCCCTGGACGATCTGGGCGGCAAGCGCGCCCGAGCCGGCATAGCTGATCGCCACACGGTGGCCGGTCACGGCCTGCCAGTCAGCCGCGACCGCATCGAGCGCGTCCTTGAGCGAGGCGGCGGCGAAGACGACGGTCTCCTCCGCCGTCGCAGGTGCGGCGAACAGGACAAGGGCGGAGCAGGCGAGGTGGCGCATCATGGCCTTCGATATGTCGGAGGAAACATATCCCTTGAGCTGGGTGGCGGGCAAGCGCTAAGGCGCTGCGGGCCCATCGGGCGCGAGCATGGCCGCGAGGCGGTCGATGTCGGGGGCCGCGGCACCGGCGGCGGCGGCAAGGATCGCGCGATAGAGGCGCAGGACCTCATCCCCTTCGGCCGTGAGGCGGGCATGGCCGCCGCCCTGGCCGCCGCGGCTGGCCTGGACGAGCGGTGCGGCGAAGGCCGCGTTCATTTCCTCGACCAGCGACCAGGCGCGCCTGTAGCTCATCCTCATCCGGCGCCCGGCGGCCGCGATCGAGCCCGTCTCGCCGATATGGCCGAGGAGTTCGGCCTTGCCGGGCCCGAACATCGCCCCGTCGAACAGCAGCCGCAGCCTGAGCGTGGTCATCGGTTCCCCATCCCGGTCTCAATTCTTCCCCATCGGTCCCCGCCGGGCAAGCCCGGTGCGATGGTTGCCGCAGCCTGGGCCATCCTCCCGCTCCGGCTCCGGATACCAGACGGGGGTCCGGGGCGGCGGGGGGGTGCGGGGGGGCAGCGCCCCCCGCTTCGGTCCGGTCCCGCAGGGACCGGACATCCACCCGGGGCGCCGGCCTCCGGGGTCAGGGCTGCGGCATGTCCGGGCGCGCGGCCGTCATCTCGACCTCGACCAGGAATTCCGGCCGGGTGAAGCCCGCGACGATGACGAGCGTGGAGGCCGGCAGGCGCGCGACCCCGGCCAGCCATTCGTCCCGCGCGGTCATGTAGGGGGCCATATGGGCGCGGTCGGTCACGAAGGCCGCGATGCGGACGACATCGGCCGGGCCCATCCCGCCCTGGGCCAGGATCGCGGCGCAGTTGGCGATGCAGAGCCGGGCCTGGTCGAGCGCGCCCTCGGGCACGGTATCGTCGGGGCGGACCGGCAGCTGGCCCGAGGTCAGGACCCAGGCCGCGCCGGCGGGCACGAGGACGCCGTGCGAATACCGGCCGAACGGCGCGCGGAGCGCGGGGGGAACGAGCGCCTGCATGAGGTGGGCCTCCGTGGTTTGCCGGAGGGACCTTGCGTCAGGGCCGGCAGCCTTGGCAACTGCGGGCGCCTTATTCCTGCGCGCGGGGTGTCGGGTTTGCCTTATCCGTTGGCAGATGGCGGATTCTGGGGCATGGTGCAGCCGGGGAGCGGTGCCCGGCGGTCGGCGAAGGCTAGGATCGCGGCGACCGGCACGCTCGGTTTCTTCAGACGGCAGGGAACGGACATGACACGACTTCAGGGAAAGACGGCGGTGGCCGTGGCGATGCTTGCCGCGGTTCCGGTGGGCGCGGCGGCGCAGAACACCGCCGTGAGCTATGGCACGAACTGGGTGGCGCAGGCCGAACATGGCGGCTTTTACCAGGCCGTGGCGGACGGCACCTATGCCGCCTGCGGGCTTGATGTCACCGTCGTGCCCGGCGGGCCGCAGGTGAACAATGCCGCGCAGCTTCTGGCGGGGCGGATCGATTTCTACATGGGCGGCACGCTCGACGCCTTCTTCGGCGTGCAGGAGGGGCTGCCGCTCGTCAATGTCGCGGCGATGTTCCAGAAGGAGCCGCAGGTGATCCTGACCCATCCGGGTGCGGCGGCGACCTTTGCCGATATCCAGAAGCTGCCGACGCTGCTGATCGCGGATGGCGGTTATGTCAGCTTCTACCAGTGGATGAAGACGGCCTATGGCTTCACCGACGAACAGCGTGTGCCCTATACGTTCAACGCCGCCCCCTTCATCGCCGATCCGCAATCGGCCATGCAGGGCTATCTCTCCTCTGAACCGCTGGTGGTCGAACAGGAGGGGGGCTTCGTGCCGGATGTCTGGCTGATCGCGGATGCGGGCTATACCGCCTATTCCACCACGATCCAGACGCTGGCCGCCACCGTGGCCGAGCGGCCCGAGGTGGTGCAGTGCTTTGTCGATGGCTCGATCAAGGGCTGGTACAATTACCTCTACAACGACAATGCGGCGGCCAATGCGATGATCATGGCGGACAATCCCGACATGTCGCAGGACAAGATCGACTATGCCATCGCCAAGATGAAGGAGGCGGGCATCGTCGATTCGGGCGATGCGCTGACGCTCGGGGTGGGCGCGATGACGGACGAGCGGATGGCGGACTTCTATGGCAAGATGGTTGCCGCAGGCGTGCTGCCCGAGGGGCTCGACATCTCTTCCTCCTACACGCTGCAATTCGTCAACAAGGGTGTGGGCCTCGACCTGCGTCCGGCCGAGTGAGCGACCGGGGCGCGCGTCCGGGCGACGGACGCGCGCCCGCCCCCGACCAGAGCCCGCGGATGAACGTGATCAAGCCACTCGGGCAGCGGCCGCCGATCCTGCGCATGCAGATGGTGGACAAGACCTTCAACGGCTCCGTGGCGGCGCTGCGGAACATGAACCTTGCCGTGCACGAGGGCGATTTCATCTCGCTGCTCGGGCCGTCGGGCTGCGGCAAGTCGACGGCCTTGCGGCTGATCGCCGGGCTGATGCGTCCGACGGCAGGCCGCATCGCCTGGGAGGGCGAGGATACGACCGATGCGCTGGGGGTCGTGTTCCAGGAACCGACGCTGATGCCCTGGGCGACGGTGGCGGCCAATGTGGCGCTGCCCTTCCGGCTCAGGGGAGAGCGCGGCCGCGCGGTCAGGGACCGCGTGCAGGACGTGCTGGCGCTGGTCGGGCTCGACCGCTTTGCCGAGGCCTATCCGCGCGAACTGTCGGGCGGCATGAAGATGCGCGTTTCGATCGCGAGGGCGCTGGTGACGCGGCCGCGGCTGATCCTGATGGACGAACCCTTTGCGGCGCTGGACGAGATCACGCGGCAGAAGCTGAACAATGACCTTCTCGACCTCAAGGCGCGGACGGGGAGCACGGTGATCTTCGTCACCCATTCGGTCTTTGAATCGGTTTTCCTGTCGGACCGCATCCTGATCATGGCGCCGCGGCCGGGGCGGGTGGTGAAGGAGATCACGGTCGATGCGCCCTATCCGCGCGACATGACCTTCCGCACCTCGGCCGAGTATGGCAGGCTCGCCCGGGCGGCCTCGGACGCGCTGATGGCGGCGATGGGGGGCGAACTCCTGGAGGACGAGGTGCACGGATGACGACGACCGACGCCGAGGTCCGCACCGATGCCGGGACGGGGTCGGGCGGCCCGATGGTCGACCGCGAGGAACAGCGGCGAGCGCAGCGCGCGCGCATCGAATCGGTCGCGAAATGGCTTTTGCCGCTGAGTGTCATGGCACTTTCCATCTGGGCCTGGGATCGGGTGGTCAGGGTCAACGAGATTCCGCATTACATCCTGCCCGGGCCGGGGTTGGTCTTGCAGACGCTGGTCGAGGACTGGGGGACGCTCTCGGGCTCGCTCCTCGTGACGCTGAAGATCACCGTGATGGCGCTCCTGATCGCGGTCATCGGGGGCGTCGGCCTCGCCATCCTTTTCGCGCAGAGCCGGTTCGCCGAGATGTCGTTTTTTCCCTATGCGGTGATCCTGCAGGTCACGCCGATCGTGTCGATCGCGCCGCTGATCTTCATCTATGTCGAATCAAAGCTCGCGGGGCTTCTGATCTGTGCCTGGGTGGTGGCCTTCTTTCCGATCCTGTCGAACACGACGATGGGGCTGAAATCGGCCGACCATAACCTGCGCGACCTGTTCACCATCTATCGCGCGTCGCGCTGGCAGAAGCTCGTGCATCTGGAGCTGCCATCCGCGCTGCCCTATTTCCTGAGCGGGCTGCGCATCGCGGGGGGGTTGTCGCTGATCGGGGCGGTGGTGGCGGAATATGTCGCCGGCACGGGCGGGATCGGGTCGGGGCTGGCGTTCCGCATCCTCGAAGCCTCGTACCGGCTGAACATCCCGCGCATGTTCGCGGGGCTTCTGCTAATCGCGCTGACGGGGGTGGCGATCTTTGCGGCGACGTCGCTTCTGTCGCATCTACTGCTGCGGAAGTGGCATGAAAGCGCCCTGCGGAGGGAGGCGTGAGGGATTTCCTGACCCTGCCAGAGGCTGCGCGGCTGCGGCTGGTCAATGCGACCGTGCCGGGCTGGCTCGTGGGCGAGGAGGCCGACCTCGTGCGGCGGGACCTGGCCATGGCGGGCGACCGGATCGTGGCCGATGACGGGACGGGCGCGGTCGTGGACCTGCGCGGGGCGATCCTGTTTCCGGCCTTTGTCGACATGCATACGCATCTGGACAAGGGCCATATCTGGCCGCGCACGCCCAACCCGGACGGGACCTTCATGGGGGCGCTGAATGCCGCGATGGCGGATTCGTCCGCGCGCTGGACGGCGGCGGACCTGCGGCCGCGGATCGAGTTCGGTCTGCGCACGGCCTATGCGCACGGGACGCGGGCGATCCGGACGCATCTGGACACCTGGATGCCGCAGATCGATGTGAGCTGGCCGGTCTTTGCCGACATCCGCGCGGAATGGGCGGGGCGGATCGCGCTGCAGGCGGCGGCGCTGCTGGGCTGCGACATGGTCGAGCCGGGGGGCGATTTCCGCCGCATGGCCGACCGTGTGGCCGATCATGGCGGGGTGCTGGGGCTTTTCACTTTTCCGATGCCGGATCTGGATGCGCGGCTGCGGACCTTTTTCCGCCTCGCGGACGAGCGGGGGATGATGGCGGATTTCCATGCCGACGAGACGCTGGACCCGCAGGTGACCACCTTGCGCCAGATCGCGCTGGCCGCGCTTGAGACCGGGTTTTCGGCCTCGGTCGTGGCGGGGCATACCTGTTCGCTGTCGACCATGCCCGAGCGCGAGGCGCTCGAGACGCTGGACCTGTGCGCGAAGGCGGGGATCGCGATCGTGGGCCTGCCGATGTGCAACATCTATCTGCAGGACCGGCAGGCGGGACGGACGCCGCGCAACCGCGGCGTGACGCTTGTGCACGAGATGAAGGCGCGGGGGATTTCGGTGAGTTTCGCTTCGGACAATACGCGCGATCCGTTCTATGCCTATGGCGATCTCGACATGATCGAGGTGATGCGCGAGGCGACGCGCATCTGCCATCTGGACCATGCCGATCCGGACTGGAGCCGGGCATTCCTCGCCAATCCCGCGGCGGTCTGCGGGATGGAGGCGCCGTCGCTGGCCCCCGGGGCGCCGGCGGACCTGGTGATCTGCCGCGCGCGGGACTGGTCGGAGCTTTTCGCGCGCCCGCAGGCCGACCGCGTGGTGATCCGCGCCGGTCGCCAGATCGACCGCACGTTGCCCGATTATGCCGAACTTGACCCCTTGATGGAATGACACATGCCCGATATCGCCGCCGCCAAAGCCGCACTTGCCCATCTCGACCTTGACGACAACCCTGTGTCGGTGAAGGCCAAGAGCCGGGATTTCTTCTGGTATTCGCCGGTGCTGAAGGCGCGGCTGGACCATCTGTCGGCCGATTTCGTGGTGGCGCCGAAAACCGAGGCGGAGGTGATTGAGGTCCTGCGCACCTGCCATGCCCATGGCGTGCCTGTCACGACGCGGGGGACGGGGACGGGCAATTACGGGCAGGCAGTGCCGCTGGCGGGGGGCTGCATCCTGCATCTGCACAACATGAACCGCGTGAAGGAGATCGCCCCGGGCCGCGTGGTGGTGGAGCCGGGCGCGCTGCTCAAGGACATCGACGCGGCCTGCATCGCGCATTCGGGGCAGGAGCTGAGGATGTATTCGTCGACCTGGGCGACGGCGACGATCGGGGGTTTCATCGCCGGGGGGTCGGGCGGGGTCGGGTCGGTGCGCTGGGGCAGTCTGCGCGACCTGGGCAACATCATCCGTCTGCGCACCGTGACGATGGAGGAGAGCCCCCGCACGCTCGAGATGACGGGCGAGATGATCCACCGTGTGAGCCATGCCTATGGCACGAACGGGATCATCACCGAGCTCGAGATGCCGCTCGCGCCCGCCTATGACTGGGTTGGGATGTTCGTCACCTTCGATGATTTCACGGCA
>JBEIDZ010000141.1:0-7074 GCA_040383215.1 Paracoccaceae bacterium
AGTGCCCATTCACCGGTGATGGAAAGCCTGTCCACGGATAACTCCCCTGCATCGAACACACTGTAGTCCGCGGCGATTCCAAAGAAACTGAACATGTACCCACCAGATATCCCAAACATGCTACCCTCAGAAACTTCGCCCTCACTCTCACCCCAAAAGGCTTCAATCCTTATGCCGTCCAGACTAGTCCTACCCTCTACACCATAGAATGTTCCATTAAGAGTATTGTTCAGTTCCTTGTAGGTCTCTGCTCCATAGAAAGCGCCGATCGCGGCAAAAGAATTGGGCCTGAAAAACGCGTGCACCGTGCTACTCGTGATGTTGCTGTATAACGCCTCGTCATTGTAGATTGTAAGGTCTGCTGAAACTCCAACAGACGTCCCGAAGCTCAACTCAGCGCCACCCGAATAGGACACCCCCCCTACGTTCGAATTTGATGGGTAACCGATGGTCTCAATCGACACAAAAGCGCCGTCAAAGCTCTGGGCGGCTGCCCCAATCGGTGAGACCACGCCTAACATGGCCAATAGAAACGACCTCTTCATTTTGGGCTCCATGTTTACTGTTCTCCCTTGTGTCTTAACTTACAGTTTATATCATCGGATGGTGGATCGACCAATAGTTTTCAAGCTTCCAGTTCTTCGCCCTGTTCGGCGACAAGGGCAACACTGGCAACTGTTTCAGCTGCGGCCGTATTGAGAACCCGGACCCCCCCCGAGCCCCGAGAGCGGAATGAGATTCCGTTGACAGGCACACGGATGGACTGGCCGGCATCGGTGACTAGCATCACCTCATCGGCAATCTCGACAGGGAGAGCGGCGACGACCGGGCCGCCGCGCATTGTCTTGTCAATTGCGGCCACGCCGAAACCGCCGCGGCCACGGACGGGATAGTCATGTGAGGAAGAAAGTTTGCCCTGGCCCTGGGCCGTGATTGTCAGGATCAAGTCCTCGGCCGCCGACATTTCAGCGAACCGTTCGAGGGAAAGAGAAGCGGCGGGAATCGTAGTCTCTTCCTCTTCGTCATTTCCTGCTTCGGTGTCAGTGTCTTCGCCAGCGCCAAGCTGGGCGCGCCGCATCTTGAGGTAGGCGGCACGTTCTTCGGGCGTGGCGTCGAAATGGCGAATGACCGACATTGACACGACGCGGTCGTCACCGCGCAACAGTATGCCGCGGACGCCGGTCGAATCGCGGCTCGCGAAAACGCGCACGTCGGTTGTCGGAAAGCGGATGGCGCGGCCGCCGGCGGTGACGAGCATGACATCGTCATCCTCGGAGCAGATCCGGGCATTGACGAGGCTGGTGCCATCCTCGGGCAGTTTCATCGCGATCTTGCCGTTGCGTTTGATCGCAGTGAAGTCTGACAGGCGGTTACGGCGGATGTCTCCGGCTGAGGTGGAGAAGACGATCTGGAGGGCGTCCCATTCCTCTTCGGGGCGGTCGACGGGTAGCAGGGCCGCGACCGAGACGCCCTGCGGGATCGGCAGGATGTTGACGATGGCCTTGCCTCGGGCAGTGCGGCCGGCCAGCGGCAGGCGCCAGCATTTCAGCATGTAGGCCATGCCGTCGGTGGTGAAGACCAGAAGCTCGTCATGGGTATTGGCAACGAAAAGGGTGGTGACGATGTCCTCTTCCTTGGTCTGCATCGAGGCGAGGCCCTTGCCGCCGCGGCGCTGCGCGCGGAACTCGGTCAGGGGCGTGCGCTTGATATAGCCGCCCTGGGTGATGGTGACGACCATGTCTTCGCGCTCGATCAGGTCCTCGTCCTCGAGATCGCCCGCCCAGTCCACGATCTCGGTCCGGCGAGGGACGGCGAAGAGGTTCTTCACCTCGGTCAGCTCGTCGCGGATGATCGCCAAGATGCGGTCGCGGGAGCCGAGAATTTCGAGATATTCCCTGATCTTGCCGGCGAGTTCCTGAAGTTCGTCGGTCACCTCCTGCACGCCGAGCTGGGTGAGGCGCTGGAGGCGAAGGTCGAGGATCGCGCGGGCCTGGGCGTCGGAGAGATTATAGGTCCCGTCTGGATTGATCCCGTGGGTTGGGTCGTCAATCAGCCGGATGTATTCTGCTATCTCATGCGCGGGCCAGCGACGGGTCATCAGCTTTTCGCGGGCATCGGCTGCGTCCGATGAGGCACGGATCGTGGCCACGACCTCGTCCACGTTCGAGACTGCGACCGCGAGACCGCACAGGATGTGGCTGCGTTCGCGCGCCTTGTGCAGGTCGTGGGCAGTGCGGCGGGCGACGACCTCTTCGCGAAAGTCGAGGAAGGCGGTGAGAAAGCCGCGCAGGGTGAGCGTTTCGGGCCTGCCGCCCTTGAGCGCGAGCATGTTGCAGCCGAACGAGGTCTGCATGGGCGTGAAGCGGTAGAGCTGGTTGAGCACGACATCGGCCGTGGCGTCACGCTTGAGTTCGATGACGACGCGGACACCGTTGCGGTCGCTTTCGTCCTGGACATGGGCGATGCCCTCGATCCGTTTGTCGCGAACGGCTTCGGCGATGCGGTCGATCATCGCGGATTTGTTCACCTGGTAGGGGATTTCGCTGACGATGATGGCAGAGCGGTCCTTGCGGATGTCCTCGACATGGGTCCGGGCGCGGATGATGACGCTGCCGCGGCCTTCGAGATAGGCCTTTCGCGCGCCCGAGCGTCCGAGCAGCAGCCCGCCGGTGGGAAAGTCCGGTCCGGGCACAAAGGCCATGAGGTCTTCGGAAGTGAGGTCAGGATTGCCGATCAGGGCGAGCGTGGCGTCTATCACCTCGCCGAGGTTGTGGGGCGGGATGTTGGTCGCCATGCCGACGGCGATGCCGCCTGCACCATTGACCAGCATATTGGGAAAGCGTGCGGGAAGGACCGTGGGCTCACGGTCCTTCCCGTCGTAATTGTCCTGAAAATCAACGGTTTCCTTGTCAATGTCCGCAAGGACATAGGCGGCGACCCGGGCGAGTTTGACTTCGGTGTAGCGCTGTGCAGCGGGAGGATCGCCGTCCATGGAACCGAAATTCCCCTGCGGATAGAGCAGGGGCACGGACATCGAGAAGTCCTGGGCCATCCGGACAAGGGCTTCGTAGACGGCGGATTCGCCGTGGGGGTGGAAGACGCCGATGACGGCGCCGACGACGCGGGCGGACTTGGAGAAGCCGCGCTCGTAGGTCTGGTTGTTGATGTGCATCGAATAGAGGATGCGGCGGTGGACGGGCTTCAGCCCGTCGCGCAGGTCGGGGATGGCGCGGGAGACGATCACGCTCATCGCGTAGTCGAGGTAGGAGGCCCGCATCTCGGCGGTGATGGATATCGTCTGTCCGGACCACGGGTTGCGGTCGGGAGAGGATTCACCCTTTGGATCAGTCGATTCCGGATCGTCGTTCATGTGATGTCGGTACCCTGTTTCGACCCGTTACCCGCCCGTGGCGTCGCCCCATATCTTGTCGTGTCCACCATATCACCCCCAAGCGCTTGAGGGCAACTGTCTTGCATCCGGCCCGCTGGCAGCCAGGGCAAGTGGCTGCCAACAGTTTGTTTTTGTTGACAAATAGGCGATTCCTGAGTGCCAGTGGCCTGGCCGAGACTGCAACAGGAGGGACGCGATGGATGAAAGGCCTGCCCGGGAGGGAATGTCGGAAACGGAACTCATGCTGAAGGGATACGGGCTGACGACGGCCGAATTCCTGTATCGTATGCCGGATTATCGCAATGTTCTCAATAGCTTCGTCTGGCAGGACTATGACCTTGCCCCGGATCACCCACGGCTTTTCCGTTTCATCGAGTTCTGGCGGGACAAGATCGAGGGGCCGCTGCATTCCGTGAGGTTCACGCACCGCAAGATGATCTCTCCGGGCGAGTGGCGCCATGTGACGGGAGAGTTCCGGTACCACTGAGGCCCGGAAGAACGGGGTTCGGTATCGCGTCGGTATTACGTCGGTATTGCGTCGGTGTGAAATGTTGCGCGTTTGCAACGGCCGGGGCATCAGGTCCCCGGAGGCTTACGGTGCGGGGGCAGGCCGTTGGCCCTTGCGATGTGGTCGGGAAGGTGGGGCACGTAGTCGCCAGGGCCCGAGGCGCCCTGGGTGACGGCGGTGGCAAAGCTGTTCTTGACTGCACTCGTCACGGGAGTCGCGACGGGGGCAGCATTGGCCATGGATTCAAGATAGCGCAGGTCCTTGTAGGCATTGGCGAGTGTGAAGCGGTGCGAATCGCGGTTTCCTTCGATCGTCCAGCCCATGAAGGTCTGGTAGAAGCCGCAATCCATACGGCCGCCGCGGATGACGCTGTCGAAGGTCTGGGGCGAAATGCCGACGCGGGCGGCGATGGCCAGCGCCTCGGCATACAGGGCGGCATAGCCGAGCGAGAGGAAGTTGTTGAGCAGTTTCATGCGGTGGCCGTCGCCGATGCCGCCGATATGGACGATCTTTGCCGCCCATGCCGCAATAACCGGGCGGATGCGGTCGAAGACGGGGGGATCGGCGCCGACCATGCAGTCGAGCGTGCCGGCCCAGGCTTCTTTCGGGGTGCGCGAGAGGGGAGCGTCGGCGAAGTGGACGCCGCGTGCGGCGAGATCGCGGGCGAGCCGGACCGTGACGGTGGGGTCGGCGGTCGAGCAGTCCACCACGACCGCGCCCGGAGTGAGGCCGGGGGTCAGGGCCGTCACGACCTCGGCCACTTCGGGCGAGCCGGTGAGGCAGAGAAACACGATGTCCGAGCCGCGCGCGAGGCTTTCGAGATCGCGGGCCTCTGTCGCGCCGAGGGCGAGGAGGTCTTCGACGGGCTTGCGGTTGCGGTGGCCGCGTATAGCGAGCGGCCAGCCCTTCTGCAGGATATTGGTGGCCATGCCCTGACCCATCAGGCCAAGGCCGACAAAGCCGATCCGCTCTTTCATGTGATGGTCACTCCTGTGTCATCGCCTTGTGCGGCATCTGACCCCGTCATGGACGCGAAGGAAAGGGGGCGCAGGCAGGCGGGATGCGGCGGGTGTCAGGCGCGGGCGGCGCGCAGCCAGATGAGCACGAGAAGCGCCGAGAGGATCGCGTTCCACGAGGCCATGGAGAGGCCGAAGAGCGCCCAGGAGACCTGGTCGCAGAGCACCAGCGAGGGGCCATCCATCGACAGCAGTTCGCCGCCGGAGAGGCCGCCAAGGCCGCCGCCGGTGCAGCTGGACGGGCCTTCCCACCAGTCACGTTCGACCCCGGTGTGATAGAGGCCGAGCCCGGCGGTCGTGGCGGCAGCCAGCGCGCCGAGCAGGGGCAAGAAGCGACCGGGGCGATAGAGCGCGAGGGCACCGATGAGGATCGCGGCGGCATGGGGCCAGCGCTGCCAGAGGCACATCCGGCAGGGCGCATAGCCGAGTGCCTGGAAAAAGTAGGCGCCGGCGAGAAGGGCGACAGAGCCGCCGGCGGCAAGGAGGATGAGGCTGTTGCGTGTCACGTCCGGTCCCGGATAGTGTCGGCAGAGTGGGAACATGGCGGCCGCGCTTTGGCAAGAGCGGGCGTAGGGAATGCGGGGAGGCTGGCGGAGGATCGCGGCCCGGCCCCGGGCGGGTCAGGAGGGCCGGAGATGCAGTGGAAGGGGCGGCGACAGAGCCAGAACGTCGAGGACCGGCGCATGAGCGGACCTTCGGGCGGCGCGGTCGCGGGACTTGGCGGCTTGGGGATACTCTTGCTGCTCGTCATCGGGTTGCTGACCGGACAGGATGTGACCCCGGTTCTGAACGAGGCGATGAGCGGGGGGATCGGGAACGGCAAGCCGGCCGAAATGACTGCAGCAGACAAAGAGGTTGGTGAATTCCTCAAGGTCACGCTGGGCGATACCGAGGACGTCTGGACAGAGATTTTCCGGACCGAATTCGGTCAGACCTATAATCCGCCGAAGTTGATACTTTTCAAGGGGATGACACCGTCTGCCTGCGGTGCCGCCTCGGCGGCGATGGGGCCCTTCTACTGTCCCAACGACAAGCAGGCATTTCTGGACACGGACTTCTTCGTCACGCTGGACCGCCAGCTTGGCGCGGCAGGCGACTTCGCTGCGGCCTATGTCGTGGCGCATGAGATCGCCCATCATGTGCAGAACGAGCTTGGAATACTTGATGAGGTCAACCGGCTGCGGGCGCGGTCGGACGAGGTGACGTCGAATGCGCTGTCGGTCAGGATCGAGTTGCAGGCGGATTGTCTGGCGGGGGTGTGGACGCGGCATGCGGCGATGCAGTTCGGGTCGATCGACAAGGGCGACATCGCGGAGGCGATGAATGCGGCGGCGCAGATCGGCGACGACACGCTGCAGCGCAACGCCGGGCAGGTGGTGCGGCCCCATACCTTCACGCATGGCACGTCCGAGCAGCGGCAGCGCTGGTTCGAGAAGGGGCTGTCGCGCGGCAAGGTCGGGGATTGCGACACGTTCTCGGCGCGCAGCCTGTAGTTGACGGGACCGGGGCAGGGGGCTAAGCCTCGGGCCGGGGCCCGCTTTTCGGGCCGGTGTGGCGGAATGGTAGACGCAGCGGACTCAAAATCCGCCGTCCGCAAGGACATGTCGGTTCGAGTCCGACCACCGGCACCAGCCCTGAGGTTCCTGCGCCGGAGGGCCGGCCTGGCAGGGGGCGAGCGACAGGCCAGGGGAAGCCCCCGGCAGCGCCTGTGCCGACGGCTGTGCCGTGTTTCTGTCAGGGGCGGCGAATCAGGGGTTAACGCGTTGATTCTGCGCGAAACGGCCTTTCGGTATCACGTCGGTATCACGTCGGTATTGCGTCGGTGCGAAAACCCAGGGCTGGGGCCGGGGCGGAGTGTGACAGCACCGCGCGCCGGGGGCGGCAGGGGTTGAGGGAAGGTGAAGGGAGGGCTGCGGCGGTCAGCGGAACGATGAAGCCGGATTGACCGGATTGCGCCGCAGTGGCCCCTTTGCCATGCCGGAGAATGCGGCAGGGGGTGTTGCCCCGCAGGCCGGCGGCACTGGCCGCGCCTGCGGGGCGCGGTGGCGGGTCAGAAGATCACGAAATCCGTCTGGGTGAGGGTGAGCCCGGGCGTGAGCTGGGCAAAGAGGACCTTTGCCGCCGATCCGGTCCCGTCGCGGTCGTAGAAGAGCTTGCCG
>JBEIDZ010000142.1:0-7036 GCA_040383215.1 Paracoccaceae bacterium
GCTTCAACTGGACGATGACGGTCAACCCGCTGCTCGACACGGCACCCGAGACCTACCCGAAATGGGGCCCGATGAAGACTACGCTGACCCAGGAGAACCTCGGGTCAAAGCAGCACCTGCGGGTCGAACTGCAGTCGCTCTACCGGCTGCCCCGGTCGAACGCGATCGCGTTTGACATCCGCTGCTACCTTTGCAGTTTCGAACAGATCGTCACCGTCCCGAAATGGGGCCGCCGTCTGCACCGCGTCCTGCGCGACATCCATCCCGATATTGCCGCCTACAAGGGCTTTCTGCGCAACCGGCCCGCCATGGTGGAATGGCTGTCGCACCACGATGACGGTGCGCCGACATCGCCCGGCTGGTTCCCCGACGACTGATGACCGCGCGCGCCCCCCTCTCTCTGGGGTTCCTGATGTTCCCCGGCTTTCCGATGGCGTGCCTGACCTCGGCCATCGAACCCCTGCGTGCCGCCAACGAGATCATCGGCCGGCGCGAGTTCGCCTGGCGTCTGCTGGCCGAAACCGCGGCCCCCGTCCGCTCCTCGGCCGAGATCGGCTTTGATCCGGACGAGACGCTGCAGAAGACCGAAGGGCTGGACCACCTCTACATCCTCGCGCCGCCGACCGCTGAATTCGCCGATCCGCGCCGCAGCCCCGCGCGCCTGCGCTGGCTGGACCGCACCGGGATCACGCTCGGTGCCTTCTCGGGCGGCATCTTCCCGCTGGCCCGCGCCGGGCTGATGGAAGGGCGGCCCTGTTCGGTGCACTGGTGCTACGAGGCAGCCTTCAAGGCCGAATTTCCCCTGGTCACCCCTTCCGAACAGACCATCCTGCGCGACCGTCGGCGCAACACCGTCTCGGGCGCTGGTGCCGTCTTCGACCTGATGCTGAAGCTGATCGAGGAGCGCCTCGGCCGCGACGTGATGACCGAGGTCGCCTGCTGGTTCCAGCATCCCTTCGTCCGCGACGAGGCCGCCGCGCAGAAGGTTCCCGTCGCCCGCGCCGCAGGCACGATCGACGATCTTGCCCCGCCGATCCGTGAAGCGATCCGGCTTTTCGAGTCGCATGTCGAAGACCCGCTCCGCATCCCCGATGTGGCCGCTGCCATCGGCCTGTCAGGCCGCCATTTCGAACGGCTCTTCAAGCGCGAAACCGGCCAGAGCCCGCTGCGCTACTACCACCGCCTGCGGCTGACCAAGGCCCGCCAGCGTGTCCTCTATTCGCAGGACAGCCTGCGCGACATCGCCGCGTCGGTCGGCTATCTCAACACCAGTCCGATGATCCGGCACTATACGGAAATCTTCGGCGTGTCGCCCAGGGACGAACGTCGCCTGACACTTGCGGCACGCCTGACGCACCGGACCACCGGGGGCGCCCTGGCGGCCGAGTGAACCCTGACCCGGGCGTCGCCGTGCCAGGCCCTCCGGACGGCCCGGATCGACCCGCGCACCGCGACCCAGGGCCGGGCCCTGCGGCAGCATGCGATGACTCTTCCCGGTCGCGCAGATCGCCGCTGCAAAGGACTATCCCTGCAGGCCGAGCAATCCGACTCCGGCAAAGACCAGCGCAATGCCGAGGGCCTGAACCGGCCGCATCCGTTCGTCAAGGAACCAGACCGCCAGCAGCACCGTCAGCACCCCGAAGAGCGACGAGGCAACCGAGGCATATTCCGCCTGCGCCAGCACGCCCGCCGCGGTGACAAGCCCGAGTGCGGCCGCGTCGAAGGCGCCCATCAGGGCAAGGACCGGCCAGTGCCCCCGTGCAGGCCAGGTCACGCCGCCCCGGACCAGCATGAGCGTCAGGATCATCGCCAGCGCGACCAGTCGTGCCGTCAGGATCACCGGGAGATCGGCGCCAACCCGCGTTGCCGCCTGCCCCAGCGCAAAGGTCGCCGCAAAAGCCACCGCCGACAGCGCCGCCCAGGCCAGGGCGGTGCCCGGTCGCCCGGCATGGCCCTCCGGCCCGTCCCTGTCCGCCATCAGCGCGACCACCGCGATGCCCCCGACAATCGCAGCCGCAGCCGCCCAGTCGCCCCCCGTCACCGCCCGCCCCTGCGCCACGGCAATCGCGAAAGTGACAAGCGGATAAGCCCCGATCACCGGAGAGACCAGCCGGACCGGCGCCAGACTGAAGGCCCGGTACAGCGCCCCGATCGCAAGCGCGAAGGCCAGCCCCGACAGCGCAGCCATCGCGTAGGCGGCAAACGTCATCGCCGTCCAGCCTCCGGCCATGACGGCAGCCGGCACCAGCAATACCGCGCCCGACGCGAGGACTGTCGCAATCATCGGCAAGAGGCTGGCCCCCTGGCTCAGCTTCCGCGCCAGCAGGTCATGCACCGCCCACAGCAGCGCCGCCGTCAGCCCAAAGCCCAGTGCCAGCATCCGGTCGCCCTTCCCTGTCGCGCTTGTATCACTCTGAACCTGACGCTATCCTTGAAAATCAACAAGTTTTATCGGCATGGGACAGACCTGCGCTGCGCTGAACCGGAGTGTCGGAAGACGGGAGGCAAGATGCCCGAAGTGATTTCTCCCTTGTTCCGTCCCGGTCCGCCCCGGCCCAGCCGCATCCTTTCACCACTGGGTTTTTCGCGCCACGAGGGGCAGGAACGGCATGTCGTTCCCGGTGCCGGCGCGGCGCTTGTGCAAATCGGGACGGGTGACCGGCTGACCCTGATCGACGACGAGGGCGGACAGGCGGCCGAACTGGTCGTGGCCGCATCCGATGGCCGGATCGATCCGGCAATCCTGGGTGCGGCTGCGGATTCCTCGGCCGAGGGGTTGAAGGCGCTCTTGTCTGGCGGTGATGCCAGTCTCGCCCGCCTTCGCAAGGGCCTCGACAGGCGTCAGATCGATCTGCAACGCGCCGGAGCGATCCGCGTCTTTGGCAGCGACAGCGCCCCCGGGACGCGGGCCGAATTCACGGCCCGGGACGACGGCTGGCTGGTCCTTGCCGCGCCGGGGCTGCCGATGGCGCCCGACGCGCAGGATACCGCGACGCCCATCACCCTTCTGATCCAGCGCGCCAGACCCCGCCTGATCGGCCACTACGACCTGCCCGACCCGCTTGCCGACCCGATCCTCGATCTTCGCGTGCGATCGGCCACCGCAGAAAGCTATCTCGTCCGGGCCGGCGATTACATCCAGATCCTCGACGTCGATGGCCGTCAGTGCACCGACTTCCAGTGCTTCGATGCCCGCAAGCTTGACAGGGGTGTGCAGCATCCGCTGGACGTCACCACCAGCCGCACGCTGATGGGGCATGCCTATTCGATGCCGGGACTGCATTCGAAATACTACGATCAGGACTGGGTTCCCCTTGTCGAAGTGCTGCAGGATACCGTCGGGCGCCACGATGCCTTCGCCATGGCCTGTGCATCCAAGTACTATGACGACATCGGCTATCCGGGGCATGCCAACTGCTCGGACAACTTCAACGCGGCGCTCGCGCGGCACGGTGTTGATCCGCGCCCGGGCTGGATGGCCGTCAACCTCTTCTTCAACACGAGCATCGACGCCCATGGCGTTCTGATCAGTGACGAACCCTGGTCCCGTCCGGGCGACTACGTCCTGTTCCGCGCGCTGACCGATATCGTCTGTGTCAATTCTGCCTGTCCGGATGACACCTCTCCGGCGAACGGCTGGTATCTGAGCGACATCCACGTCCGCACCTATTCGGGCGCTGCGTCATTCTCGCGTGCCATCGCCTATCGCCCCACGCCCGCCTCGGAGCCGAAGATGACCAAGGAAACCGCCTTCCACACCCGCATCTCGGCCAGAACGCGCAATCATGTCGAATACAGGGGCTACTGGCTGCCGCAGGTCTATGCCGCACAAGGCACGATCGAGGAATACTGGGCCTGCCGCCAGGCCGCCGTGGTGCTGGACCTCTCGCCTCTGCGCAAGTTCGAAGTGACCGGACCCGATGCCGAGGCGCTGATGAACTGGGTCCTGACCCGCGACATGAGGAAACTCAGCCAGGGCCAGGTCGTCTATTCCGCGATGTGCCATGACCATGGCGGCATGATCGACGACGGCACGGTCTTCCGCCTTGGCCGCGACCAGTTCCGCTGGATCGGCGGAGAGGACTTCGGCGGCATCCATATCCGCGACCAGGCCACAAAGCTCGGCCTGAAGGCGATGGTGCGCAGCAGCACGGACCAGTTGCACAATCTGGCCGTGCAGGGCCCGAACAGCCGCGAGATCATGAGCCGCATGATCTGGACCGCCCCGCATCAGCCCTCGATCGCGGAACTGGGCTGGTTCCGCTTCACGGTGGGCCGTCTGGGCGGTCCGTCCGGTGCCCCGGTCGTGGTCTCCCGCACCGGCTATACCGGCGAACTGGGTTTCGAGGTCTTCTGCCATCCCAAGGACGGAAACGCCGTTTACGACGCCGTCTGGACACATGGCGAAGACCTCGGGCTCAGGCCGATGGGACTTGCCGCGCTCGACATGGTGCGGATCGAGGCCGGGCTGATCTTTGCCGGTTACGACTTCAACGACCAGACCGACCCGTTCGAGGCCGGCATCGGCTTCACCGTTCCCCTCAAGACCAAGATGGACGACTTCATCGGTCGGGAGGCACTGATCCGCCGCAGCGAACATCCCGAACGCAAGTTCGTGGGGCTCGAGATCGAGGGCAATATCGATGTGGGCCATGGCGACAGTCTGCATGTCGGCCGTGCCCAGGTCGGCCAGATCACCTCCGCGGTCCGCTCGCCCATCCTCGGCAAATCGATCGCCCTTGCCCGCGTGGATGTTGCCCATTCCGGTCCGGGCACCGCGCTCGATGTGGGAAAGCTGGACGGACACCAGAAACGTCTCCCGGCGCTGATTGTGCCGCTCTCTCACTATGACCCCGGGAAAACCCGTCCGCGAAGCTGAGCAGGACCCCCTCCGAACGCTGCCGGGCCCGACCGGTTGCAGCCATCCGGACCTCTTGCCGGCGTCATGACAGGCCAAGGTCCCCAAGCGACGGGACGCGAAGACCGTCACCCTCATCAAGGGGCTGCGGGACTTCACCTCTCGGCATCTCTGCGATCAAGCCATCGCCCGCGGCCCGTTCCATCTGCGCGGCAAGGTCACGCAGCCAGCCCGCCATCCTGAGCGAAGCCGGCAAACGCCGCCTTTGGGCGGTCCAACGTTGGGGATCGGATCTGCCCCGCGCGATGCGCAGCGCATCCAGGGTGCTGGTCGGGTGCATGGCGCATTTCTCGAGGTTGTCGAGGAACGGCGTGAGGTTGCGGTCGGCGTCCCCTTCCTGGATGCAGAGATGCAGCGCGCCGCGGCCGCCGTCCGCCCGACCGCACGCCCGGTCGTGGACCGCGCTGGCCCATTCGCGCCGGCGGTCCGCATGTGCGCCCGGCATTGAAAAGACCGTGTCGATACGGTCGCCCGACGGTATCGTGGCGGCTCTTGCGCCTGTGACGATGATCCGGCCGGCGATGTCCGCGATGCCGTTTCCCTCCTGATCGGGGTCAGGGAGAGATTCCGGACTGGACCCAGGCCGCGGATGCCCGCACCCGGCCAAGCACCAGCACCGCGGTCTCGGGCGGCGACGGTGTCGGCAAGACCTCGTCCGTCCTCTTTGATCGGATCCATCAACCCCCGAAGACCGGACCATCTCCACCCGGAACGAACCTCTCGCCCGACAGGTGGTCCTTGTCGAATTTCTTCAGGAATACGGTCTGGTTCGACGGCGGGTCTTGCAGCCCGGTCTGAACTTTCAGGTCGAATGGATTCTTCTTGATGTTATCAAATGCCATGATCGCCCCGGAATTCAGATTTCGTCGAAGGTGGAATTGATGCGCCAGCCGGTGATGTTGCGCTCGCGCAGAAGGTCAAGCAGGCGCTGCGAGGCTAGGATATCGTTCTGGCTTCTGATATCGCGCCAGAGGCCCATGCCCGCAGTCCGGTCGGCATGGACAACAAAATTGGCACGGGTTAGGTGAAACGACGTCGTTTCAGTCACCGGATCGGTCGCCTTGCCGCTGACGCGGGGCAGGTCCGGGCTGGCCTCGACATTGACCGTGTTCAGCAACCGTGTGACCCGCAGGATGTAGAACGGCCGCTTGGCATGCAGCCCGCCATCCTTGCGGCGGATTTCGACGGGCACGAACTGATGCACGCCCTTGTCGAAGCTTTCGACCGCGTCGCGGAACGCCTGACTGACGATAAAGCCGACCCCTGAGCCACCCTCGAAATCGGTGAAGGCATCGTTGTTCGAGGCGACCAGCACCGGCGGATACATCTCCTCGGGCACCTGTGCGCGGACATCGGCGGTGAAATCGATCGGGGGCCTCGGAAGACCTGATCCGACTGTCGCCTGCCAGACTTCTGGAGGCAGTGCCATGCTGGCATCAATCCCGCTGCTTCTGATCTTCTCAAGATACTCCGTAATTCGCCTATCGAAGTCGTCGAGATTGCCTTCCGGCGTGTTCAGCCGCCGGTTGGGGGTCTTGCCCGGCAAATTCGAGTCATTGATGATGATCGCACCCATCCGTCCTATCTCCCTTCCAGCGATGTGACCCTTAAGGCACGGCCTGCGCACATCCGGATCAACCAAAGCATCCCATCCCGGTCGCGGCGATCAAGCCGAAACGACCTCGCCCAAATCGATCCCCCCGCAGAGCCGGGGATTGGACCCCTGGTCTGGTTCGACGGCGGGTCTTGCAGCCCGGTCTGAACCTTCAGGTCGAATGGATTCTTCGTGATGTTTGGAAATGCCATGATCGTCTCTGAATTCAGATTTCGTCGAAGGTGGAATTGATGCGCCAGCCGGTGATGTTGCGATCGCGCAGCAAGTCAAGCAGGCGCTGGGAAGCCAGAATGTGCTGCGTGCTTCTGATATCCCTCCAGAGGCCCATGCCAGAGGTTCGGTCGGCGTAGACCGCAAACTTTGTACCGCCAAGATGAAAGCCCGTCTCGTCAGTCACCGGATCGGTCGCCTTGCCGATGACACGCGGCAGGTCCGGGCTGGCCTCGACATTGACCGTGTTCAGCAGCCGTGTGACCCGCAGATAGTAGAACGGCCGCTTGTCA
>JBEIDZ010000143.1:0-7032 GCA_040383215.1 Paracoccaceae bacterium
AAGCCGCCCCAGCACGACTGCAATCTGACCCGGTTCCCGTTTTTGGGGCAGACCTCTCCGTATCAATAGGTAGATGGTCAAAAGAATATTCGCAACCGGCACTAGATACAGAAAGGTCCACGCTGTGGACCTGTCTATATCGTTCAACCTCTTGAAAAGAATGGCAAGAAAGAGGGCGCCGACCACACCGGCAAAAGGAACGAACCACCTGTAGGCTTCTGTTCTTTCGGGATCGGCCCTCAATGTTTCCCCGTAGACCGAGACGATGAGAGAGATCGCGAGGATGACGGCAAGATGGCGTCTGTTGGCCGTGCCCTTTGTATCAAAGGCTCTGACCAGCGCTCGGATCATTCGACGGCCTTGAAGAAGCGGTCCCCCCGCCAGGTCCAGAAGGCCAGCATCGACCGCCCGGCCGAGGAGAACATGATCCGGTCCGCCCGCCCCACGATATCCTCGAAGGGCACAAAGCCCACGCCGCCCATGTTCTGGCGGACACGGCTGTCGGTCGAATTGTCGCGGTTGTCGCCCATGAAGAAGTAATGCCCCGCCGGCACCGTGAAGACGGCGGTATTGTCGAGCGCCTGGTCCCCGACGTTGAGCACATTGTGTTTGACCCCGTTGGGCAGCGTTTCGACCGAACGGGCCGAGACGCAATCCGCACCGATCCCGACGGTACCGTTCATGCAGGAGGGAAAGCCGCCCTGCGGACCCTGGGCTTCATAGGTTTCGGTAAAGAAACCGGCCTCCTCGACCTTGACCGGCGTGTCGTTGATATAGAGCAGCCCGTCGCGGACCTGAATGCGGTCGCCCGGCAGGCCGATCAGCCGCTTGATGAAATCGACGCCCGTCACCGGATGGCGGAAGACCACGACATCGCCCCTTTCCGGCTCGCTCCCCAGGATGCGGGTTCCGCCGGTTGCGGCAAGGGTCGCAGGGTCGGACATCAGGAAGGGGCAGAAATCCTCGGCTCCGATGCCCAGGAACGGGATCGACGGGCAGGAGGCATAGGAATAGCCGTAGGCCATCTTGTTGACGAAAAGGAAGTCGCCGATCAGCAGCGTGTCCTTCATCGAGCCCGAAGGGATCCAGAACGGCTGGAAGAAGAGCGTGCGGAACACCCCGGCGATCAGCAGCGCATAGACGATGGTCTTGAACGTCTCGACGACCCCGGCCCAGACACCCTGCTTCTCGGCCATGACCTGCCCCCTGTCGGTTCGTGCGGCGCTACATGCGGGGCGCGCGCGGGCAAGTCAAGCTGACGCGGGCAGCGGGCGCGCCTCGATCACGACGAAGGCACTGGCCCAGGGGTGGTCGTCGGTCAATGTGACATGGATCACCGCCTCGTGCCCCGGCGGCGTCATCGCCGCCAGCCGCTCGGCGGCCCAGCCGGTCACCTGCATCACCGGCTGGCCGGTGTGAAGGTTGGTCACCGCCATGTCCTTCCACGCGATGCCCATGCGCAGGCCCGTGCCCAGCGCCTTGGAACAGGCCTCCTTGGCGGCCCAGCGCTTGGCATAGGTCGCCGCGACCGCCCGCGGCCGGCTTTCGGCGCGGCGCTGCTCTCGCTCGGTAAAGACGCGGTCGCGGAAACGGTCGCCAAAGCGGGCGAGCGTGGCCTCGACCCGCTCGATGTTGCAGAGATCCGTGCCGATGCCGAGGATCATGGCACGGCGGATTGCAGGCCGGAGAGCGCGCGCGCATTGGCTGGGAGGATCAGGGGCGGGAAGGGCGCCAGAGACCGATCATCGGCGATTGAATCGTGGGCAAGAAGGGCAGCGCCCGCACCGCGGGGAGGGCGCAGAGCGCCCGCCCCCGGGGGGCGGTGCGGGCGCTGCCCGGCCTGCGGCCGGGAGGGACACCACCCGACCCCCCCCACCCGGCCCGATCCGGAAACCCGCCGGCGACCGCCCCCCCTCACCGCCGCGCCTCGTCCATCAGCCGCCGCATCTCGGCAATCGCCCCGGTCAGCCCGCGAAAGATCGCCTCGCCGATCAGGAAATGCCCGATGTTGAGCTCCCTCACCTCGGGCAGCGCCGCGATGGGCTGAACCGTGCCATAGGTCAGCCCGTGCCCGGCATGCACCTCGAGCCCGAGTCCCTGCGCAAATGTCGCCATCTCTGTCAGCCGCGCCAGTTCCGCGTCGCGCGTCGCAAGCTCGCCCTCGTGATGGGCGTCGCAATAGGCGCCGGTGTGCAGCTCGACCACCGCCGCGCCGATGCGGTTCGCGGCCTCGATCTGTGCCCGGTCGGCGGCGATGAAGATCGACACCCGGCACCCCGCCTCGCGCAGCGGCGCGATGAAATGGGCCAGCGCATTTTCCTGCCGCGCGACATCGAGCCCGCCCTCGGTCGTGCGCTCCTCGCGCCGCTCGGGCACGATGCAGACCGCGTGCGGCCGGTGGCGCAGCGCGATCGCCTGCATCTCGGGCGTCGCCGCCATCTCGAAGTTCAGGGGCAGCGTCAGGTGGTCCATCAGCCGCGCGATGTCGTCGTCCGAGATATGCCGGCGGTCCTCGCGCAGATGCGCGGTGATCCCGTCCGCCCCCGCCTCCTCGGCCAGAAGCGCGGCGCGCACCGGGTCGGGAAAGGCCGTCCCCCGCGCATTCCGCACCGTTGCCACATGGTCGATGTTGACGCCGAGCCTTGGCCTGTCTGCACGCATCCCCGGGGCCCTCCTTTCCGCCCGCAAAGCCTATCCCGCGGGCGGGGGAAGGTCAGGGGGTGGCACGAAGTTTTTTTCCAGCGCCGCCATCCGCTCGGCCAGCGCCTTGCGGCGCCGCGCCTGATAGCTGCGCACCAGCGGCACGGTCAGCGCATAGCAGGCCGTGGCGACGACCGCGCCGGGGATGATCCCGCCGACAAGATAGGGCAGGAATACCTCGTCCCAGAAGGCGGCCAGCCCGGCCCAGTCGGCCCCGCCCCGGCCAAAGACCGCCGCGATGTTGCGCCACAAATCCTGTCCGGCTTGCGCAAAGACCTCGGGCAGGTCTGCAAGGACCCCTTCCGCAGGCCGCGACCCGAGCAGCAGATAGCCGAGGTTCATCGCCACGAACCCGATCGGCACCAGCGTCAGCGGATTGAGAAAGAACGTCGCGATCAGCGCGGCCAGGATGTTGCCGCGGGTCACCCTGGCCAGCAGCAGCGCCACCACGAAGTGCAGCCCGAAGAAGGGCGTGAAGCTGGTAAAGACCCCCGCCCAGACACCGCGGCCGATCTTTTCGGGCGTGTCGGGCAGGCGGCGAAGACGGTGGCTGACATATTCCGCCGCGCGCCGCCAGCCCCCGCGCGGCCAGAATCCATCGCGCAGCCAGGCCCAGAAGCCGCGCCTTTCCCTGCGGCGGAAGACCACGGGCCTCGCCCCCCGTCAGACGCGCGCGGCCTGCACCTGCCCCCGCCGGGGGTCGCGGTGCCGCGCGATGGCCGAAACGTTGCTTTCGGCCTCGAGCGCGGTCATCACCCGGTGCAGATGTTCGGCATCGCGCAGGTCGACATCGACGAAAAGCCGGTAGTAATCCGGCTTGCGATCGGTGAACTGCAGGTCCGAGATATTGGCCGACTGCTCTCCGATCAGCGTGCAGATGCGCCCCAGCACGCCTGCGTCATTGGTGATGGTCAGATCCAGCCGCACCGTGTTGACCGACTTGTGCACCCCCTCCTGCCAGCGCAGGTCGACCCAGCGTTCGGGCTGCTCTTCGAAATCGGCCAGGGCGGGGCAGTCGATGGCATGCACCACCACACCCTGCCCGCGGAAGGTGATGCCCACGATCCGCTCTCCCGGCACCGGCTGGCAGCAGGGCGCGCGGCGGAAGCTCTGCCCGGGTTCGAGCCCCACCACCGCGCGGCGTTCCTCCACCTCCTCGCCGCGCTTTTCGGCAAGGTCGGGATAGATCGCCCGCACCATCTCGCGCGCGGTGATGTCGGCGCTGCCCAGCCGGGCCAGAAGCTCGTCGCTGTCCTCGATGGCCAGCGCGCGGGCGGCCGTGCGCAGGGCCTTCTCGGTGGCCTTCTTGCCGACATTCTCGAAGGCCACCCGCGCCAGTTCGGCGCCAAGCTTGATGAACCGTTCCCGGTCTTCCTCGCGCAGGGACCGGCGGATCGCGGTCTTGGCCCGCCCGGTCACGGCGATGTCGATCCAGGTCGCCTGCGGGGTCTGGCCTTCGGCGGTGATGATGTCGACCTGCTGGCCGTTCTTCAGCCGCGTCCAAAGGGGCACGCGCAGCCCGTCGACCTTGGCCCCGACACAGGCCGACCCGATGCGCGTATGGATCGCATAGGCAAAGTCGATCGGCGTCGCCCCCCGCGGCAGCTTGATCACGTCGCCCTTGGGCGTGAAGCAGAAGACCTGGTCCTGATACATCTCGAGCTTGACGGCCTCGAGAAACTCCTCGTGATCCGCATCGTCCTCGAACCGCTCGGTCACCTGGGCGATCCAGCGCACCGGGTCCACGGCAAAGCGGTTCACCACGCGCTCTCCGTCGCGGTAGGACCAGTGCGCCGCCACCCCGGTCTCGGCCACCTCGTGCATCTCGCGCGTGCGGATCTGCACCTCGACCCTTTTGCCGTCGCGGCCCGACACGGTGGTATGGATCGACCGGTATCCGTTCGACTTCGGCTGGCTGATATAGTCCTTGAACCGCCCCGGCACGGCGCGCCAGCGCTGGTGGATCGCCCCCCAGCACGCGGTAGCAGTCCGCCTCGTTGCCGGTGATCACGCGAAAGCCGTAGATGTCAGAGAGCCGCGAGAATCCCTGGTCCTTTTCCTGCATCTTGCGCCAGATCGAATAGGGCTTCTTCGCCCGGCCCAGGACCTCGGCCTCGATAAAGGCCTTGGCCAGTTCGGCGCGCATGTCGGCGGTGATCTTCTGGATCACGTCGCCGGTCTCGCGCTGCAGGGTGATGAAACGGCGGATGATCGAATTGCGCGCCTCGGGGTTCAGCACCCGGAAGGCCATGTCCTCGAGTTCGTCGCGCATCCACTGCATGCCCATCCGCCCGGCGAGGGGCGCATAGATGTCCATCGTCTCGCGCGCCTTCTGGGCCTGCTTTTCGGGCTTCATGCTGCGGATCGTGCGCATGTTGTGCAGCCGGTCGGCCAGCTTGACCAGCGTCACCCGCAGATCGCGCGATGTCGCCATGAACAGCTTGCGGAAGTTTTCGGCCTGGCGCGTCTCGGTCGAGGTGAGCTGGAGGTTGGTGAGCTTCGTCACCCCGTCCACAAGCTCCGCAATCTCGCGCCCGAACCGGCGTTCGACCTCGGCATAGCTTGCCTTGGTATCCTCGATCGTGTCGTGCAGCAGCGCGGTGACGATGGTGGCATCGTCCATCTGCTGTTCGGCCAGGATCGCGGCCACCGCCACGGGATGGCTGAAATAGGGGTCGCCCGACTGGCGCACCTGCCCGGCATGCATCGCCTCGCCAAAGGCCCAGGCATCACGGATCGCCTGCCCATTGGTCCGCGGGTTGTACCTCTGCACAAGCGCGATCAGGTCGTCAGCCGTTTCAGTCGTCATCACCCGCGCACCTCTGGCGCCGGGGCCGACCGGCCCCGCTCAGCGCTGCTCCTGCGCCTCCATCAGGGCGCGCAGCAGCCGCTCGTCGGACAGGTCGTCATGCACCGGGCGGTCCATCTCGGCGCCCAGCAGCAGGGCCATGGAATCGTCCTCGGGCTCGTCGATCTCGATCTCGGTCTGATGCGACTCGATCATCCGCTCGCGCAGGTCGTCGGCGGACTGCGTTTCCTCGGCAATCTCGCGCAGGGCGACGACGGGGTTCTTGTCGTTGTCGCGGGTCACGCTCAGCGGTGCACCCGACGCGATCTCGCGCGCACGGTGGGCGGCCAGCATGACAAGTTCGAAACGGTTGGGCACCTTGTCGACGCAGTCTTCGACGGTCACTCGCGCCATCGGACATCTCCCCTGAGGCTGGGACGGATCAGGACGGAACCCTGCGGAACCGCCGTGAGCGGGTTCCCTTACGCCCGGGCGTGCGGAAAGACAAGCGCCAATCCCGTCTCAGCCGGGCAGGGCGACCACCCCGGCAAGATCGGCCGCGGGCAGCCGGTCGCGCATCTCTGTCACGCTGAGCCCGAGCAGGGGATGCACCCAGTCGGGCGCCACATCGGCCAGCGGGACCAGCACGAAGGCCCGGTCCTGCAGCCGCGGATGGGGCAGGATCAGTTCCCCGGGCGCGCGCATCCGCTGCAGGTCCGCCGGCAGGGCACGCCAGGCGGCCTGGGTGTCGGCATCGGGCAGGACAAGCCCCCCTGCGGCCAGAAGATCAAGGTCGAGCGTGCGCATCCCCCAGCGCTGCGTCCGCATCCGGCCGTGGCGCGCCTCGATGTCGTGCAGCGCGGCCAGCAGATCGGCCGGGTCACGGCCGGTCTCGAGCCGGATCGCGGCATTGATGTAGTCCGGCCCCGCCCCGGCCGGAAAGCAGGGCGTCCGGTAAAGCGCACTGACCGCCGCGACGGGGGCGATGCGCGTGCCGATGTCGGCGATGGCCGCGCGGATGGCGGCTTCGGGCGGGCCCGCCTCGCCGGGCAGGTTTCCGCCCAGCGCAACCAGGACGGACCGCGTGGCCGAAGTCCCGGTCCCCGTCGTGCGATCCACTTGAATGTCACTTCGCTTTGTAGGCATACACTGGCCCGATCCGCCGCGGCTCCACTCTCACCCCGCAACCGCGTGCGCGGCGACAATGACGGGAAGGAAATTTCAATGTTCTACAGGGATGAGCGGCTCGCTCTCTTCATTGATGGATCGAACCTTTACGCGGCGGCCAAGTCGCTTGGCTTCGACATCGACTACAAGCTCCTCCGGGCCGAGTTCATGCGCCGCGGAAAGCTGCTGCGCGCCTTCTACTACACCGCGCTTCTGGAAAGCGAGGAATATTCGCCGATCCGCCCCCTCGTCGACTGGCTGCATTACAACGGTTTCACCATGGTGACAAAGCCCGCCAAGGAATACACCGACAGCCAGGGCCGGCGGAAGGTCAAGGGCAACATGGACATCGAACTGACCGTCGATGCGATGGAGCT
>JBEIDZ010000144.1:0-7014 GCA_040383215.1 Paracoccaceae bacterium
AGCCCGACAAGGCCCCCGCTGTCCCGGATCATGTCAAGCTGCGCGTCCGTCAGGTTCCGCGTCGATGGCGTCACCGCATGGGCATTCGAATGGCTGGCCACCAGTGGCGCATCGCTGATCCGCGCCACGTCTTCCATGCCTTTGAGGTTCAGGTGCGACAGGTCGACCACGATGCGCAGCCGGTTGCAGGCCTCCACCAGCCGCTTGCCTGCCGCCGTCAGACCCGGTCCGGTATCGGGCGAACCCGGAAAACGGAAAGGGACACCGTGGCCAAAGACCGTGGGCCTGCTCCAGACCGGGCCAAGCGAACGCAGCCCCAGCGCGTGAAACACAGCCAGCGCATCGCAGCCCTCGTCGATCGCCTCCGCACCCTCCATGTGCATCACACCGGCGATCCGGCCTGCTGTCATGGCCGTCTCGATCCCGGCGACCGACCGGCACAGCGCAAAGTCGCCCGGCGTCAGCCGTTCCAGCGCCATCAGGTGCCCTGCCATCGCCAGCGCAGCAGGCTGTGCCACGGCCTGCGGCAGCGCAGGGGGAAGCGGCAGATCATAGGGCGGGTTGTTCATCAGCGCATCGACCTTCAGCCCCGCATCGCTGCCGGGCGAAGGAACATAGATCGCAAAAAGTCCGCCTGCGAACCCGCCACGGCGCAGCCGCTGGAGGTCGATCTGCCCCGAACCCGGCAACCCCAGCCACAAAGCCTCCCGCCGTCCGGGGTCCTGCCAAAGCCGCATCAGAAAATCATTGTGACCGTCGAAAACCGGAACCATCGCCCACCCCTTGACCCAACCTGCCGCTCCATACCCTGTCCCGCAGGAAAAGTGGAGTGGTCAGCCGCCCTCCGTCCAGCCTGCCCGCCGCGGCACCCGCATCGCCAGCATCGGCTTGATCAGCGGAGAGGCAAAGCGGCGCAGGTCCAGCGCCTCGTGCACGCCCGTCACCTCTTCGCCGTTGACCTGCGTGCGCACCACTGACCGCGCATAGAATGGCGCATCCAGCATCCCCATCACCTGCCGCGGCATGACACCGGGGTCCGCCCGAGTCTCGCGCCGCACACCCCAGAGCGACCGGCGGAACCGCACCGCCCCCGGCGCCGGCACCATCCGCGCCGTCCCCCGGTCGTCAAAGGCGACTGCCGCGGCCAGCCGCGACCCGTCCGCCCGCGTCGCGTCATAAAAGCAGAGCGCCCCCTCCCGCGTCGGATAGCGGCCCCAGGTCCAGAACCGGAAGTCCGCCTCCAGCGCGCGCAGCCCGAAATTGGCGTCGAAATAGCCATGCCCGTCCCAGTGCCACCCCTTCGCCTCGAGCCGCACCTCGACCCGCGCCTTGGGTGCGAAGGGCCGCCAGACATGCGCGCCATCCGGCGTCAGCGGCAGTTCCACCCCCGTCACCGCCTCGGGGATCACCGTGATCGTGCCGCGCACCCGCGAAATCACCGGCGGCCCCGAAATCTCGTCCACCGTGATCACCAGCCGGTCCCCCGCCCAGGTCATCGCCGAGGGCCCGACCTCGAGCGCATCACCCCGCGTGCGCAGCGCCGCGCGCCCCCGGTCGGTCATCGTGAACCGCCCGCCCCGGCCATAGGTCGCCACGTTGATGCAGCAGTGGTTCGCCGGATCGCGCCGCCCCGACCAGGCATACCAGGGCGAAAAGACCGACCCGACAAAGCCGATCACGCTGAAGGCCCGGTCGCCCCCGTCGCTGATCCCGTCGACATACCACCACGCATAGCCGTCCGGCGGGACATCGAGCGCAAACCAAGGTCGCTCAAGATCGCCCCGACCGCGTGCCGGGCGGAGAGTGTCGCCATCGGCACGCCCGCCCCCGGATGCGCGCCCCCGCCGCAAAGGTAGAGCCCCGCCACCCCCGTCCGCGCGAGCGGCCGCTTCAGCCCCGCCGTCAGCCCATGCGGGCTCCGCCCGTAAAGCGAACCGCTGCTCCCGGGGAAAAGCCGCTCGAAACCCGAAGGCGTCGTCAGGCTCTCTTTCCGCGGCTGCGGCGCGAAGCTCAGCCCGAAGGTTTCGAGCCGGCCGAAGACCTGTGTCTGACATTCCGCGATCTCCCGCTCCGTTTCGGCCCGTTCGCCGCCCGGAGGCCCGTTGAGGATGATTTCGAACCGTTCCGGCGACTGCGCCACCGCCGGCTGCCCGCCCGCGCGATCCTGCGCGCAGACATAAAGCGTTCCGTCCTTCGGCCTCTGCCCCGCGGCCAGCGCGGCGAATTCGGCCTGGGGGTCGTCGGCGAAAAAGACTGTATGATAGGCCAGATCGACCCCCCGCGGCACCGCCGCAAAGGCATGGACGAAGGCCGAAAGGCTGCGCGGCTCGACCGCGCCCGCTGGCACGGCGCGCCGCACCCCCTCGCCCAGCATGCCCAGCGCGATCGCCCGCGGATCGCCGTTGAACAAGACCGCATCCGCCGCAATCCGGCCGCCCGCTGTCTGCACGCCCACCGCGCGCCCGCCCTGCACCTCGATCCGCGCAACCCGCTCGCCATAGCGGAAGGTGGCCCCCCGCACCCGCGCCAGCCCCTCGACCGCGCGTGCCAGCGCATGCATCCCCCCCTGGACCGCCCAGACGCCGCGCATCTCGGCCTCGGCAATCAGCGCCAGGAGCGCGGGTGCGGCATCGGGCGACCCGCCGACATAGGTCGCATAGCGCCCGAAAAGCTGCGCGAGTTTCGGGTCCGAAAAGGCGCCCTCCAGCATCCCGGCAAGCGAGGACCAGGGCGCCATGTCACGGATCAGCCCCGGTGTGCGCATCACCCGCAGCGCAAGCTCTGCCTGCGAAGGCTGGGCCGCCTGCATCATCGGCGCCTCGAAGGCCGCGAAAAGCCGCGCCGCGCGCGCCCTGAAGGCGCGGAACTCCGCCTCGGCCCGCGGACCGAAGACGGTCCGCACCCCGCCTTCGCTGATCCCTGCATCGGCATGCAGGTCAAAGACCGTGCCGTCGCGCCAGTAATGCCGCGCGAGGACCCCCAAGGGCTGCATCTGCACATGGTCGGCCAGCGCTTCGCCTGCAGCGGCAAAAAGGTCCTCGAAGACCGGCTTCAGCGTCAGTACCGTCGGGCCCGCATCCGCTGGGCCTGCCGCCGTCGGCACGGTCCGCATCTTGCCACCGGGACCCTCTGCCGCCTCCACCACTGTCACCCGCACCCCGCCCGCAGCCAGCCGCAGCGCAGCCGCCAGCCCCCCGATCCCGGCCCCGACAATGACGACAGAAGGCTCTTTCATCGCATTCCTTCGGCCCATTCGCGAAGGATCATTGACTCAACGGCCCGTTCTGTCCAGTCTGGTTGACACAATGGCTGTCTAAATTAGCTGACAGTCGGCAGGAAAACGCAAGACGGAGCGCCCGCGATGCACCTCAACGACCGCATCGAAGCCGCCATCGCCAGCGCCGTCCGCATCGGCCAGTCTGGTCCGGCGCCCTCCCGCCTTGCCGCCGCGCTGCACCATGCCACCGCCCCCGGCGGGGCGCGCATCCGCCCGACGATCCTGACCTCGGTCGCGCTCGCCTGCGGCGATGACCGTCCCGCGCTTACCGATGCCGCCGCCGCCGCGCTGGAACTCATCCACTGCGCCAGCCTCGTGCACGACGACCTGCCGATGTTTGACGATGCCGATATCCGCCGCGGTCGTCCCTCCACCCACCGCGCCTTTTCCGAACCTCTCGCCGTGCTGGCCGGCGACAGCCTCATCGTGCTGGCCTTCGACATCCTGGCCTGCGCGCCTGCACCCGATGCGGCCCGCGCGCTTGGGCTCATCCGCATCCTCGGCCGCCGGACCGGCATGCCCTACGGCATCTGCGCCGGCCAGGGCTGGGAAAGCGAGGAACGCATCGACCTTTCCGCCTACCACCAGGCCAAGACCGGCGCGCTCTTCATCGCCGCGACGCAGATGGGCGCGCTGGCCGCCGGCCAGGACCCCGATCCGTGGGAAGAGCTCGGCGCTCGCATCGGCGAGGCCTTCCAGGTCGCCGACGACCTGCGCGATGCGCTCTGCGATGCCGCGACTTTGGGCAAGCCCGCGCATCAGGACGACCTGCACGGCCGGCCCAACGCGGTCACCCGGCTCGGCGTGCGCGGCGCGCTCGGGCGGCTCGACGACATCCTTGCAGGCGCGATCTCCTCGATCCCGAAATGCCCCGGCGAGGCGCAGCTTGCGCAGATGGTGCGCGCCTATGCCGACCGGATCGTGCCCGCCGCTGCGCGGCAAGCCGGCATGATCCCCGGCGAATGACGCGGGATGGCCGACGTCGGTATCGCCCTGACCGAACCTGACGGCCGGCCCGGCGGCCTTCTCAACCGCATTGTCGGCTCGCGCGGGTTTCAGCGCTGGGCTGCGCGCTTTCCGCTCACCCGCAGTCTCGTCCGGCGCGAAGGCGAGGCGATGTTCGATCTCGTCGCGGGCTTCTGCCACAGCCAGGTCCTTCAGGCGCTCGTCGCCTTCGACATTCCCGCCGACCTCGTGGCCCGGACCCTCACCTCGGATGCGCTCGCGCATCGCGCGGGCGTCCCGCCCGACCGGATGGAAGTCCTGCTCAACGCCGGCGCGGCGATCGGCCTCCTGCGCCGGCAGCGCGACGGGACCTGGACCCTTACCCGCCGGGGCGCGGCACTTGCCACCGTGCCGGGACTTGCGGGGATGATCCGCCACCATGCCGTGCTCTACCGCGACCTGGCCGACCCCGTCGCCTTCTTCCGGGGCGAAACCGAAACCGAACTCGCCGCCTTCTGGCCCTATGTCTTCGGCGCCGGCGCCGCCCGCGACCCTGAAACCGCGGCCCGCTATTCCCGCCTCATGGCCGACAGCCAGACCCTTGTGGCCGAAGACACGCTCGCCGCTGTCGACCTGCGCGCGGGCCGTGCGCTGATGGATGTGGGCGGCGGCACCGGGGCCTTTCTGGCCGCCGTCGCCGTCGCGGCCCCGCATTTGCGGCTCACCCTCTTTGACCTGCCCGCCGTGGTCGCGCCCGCGCGCGCCCGCTTCGATGCGGCGCGCATCCCTGTCACCATCGTTCCCGGCAGCTTTCGCGATGATCCCCTGCCGCAGGGCTCCGACACGATCACGCTCGTCCGTGTGCTCTATGACCATGCAGATGATACGGTGCGGGCGCTGCTCGCCCGCGTGCACGCTGCCCTGCCACCCGGCGGCCGGCTGATCGTCTCGGAACCCATGACCGGCGGGACCCGTCCGGAACGCGCAGGCGATGCCTATTTCGCCCTCTACTGCATGGCGATGCGCACCGGCCGCGCCCGCTCGGCGCAGGAAATCAGGGCTCTTCTTGCAGGCGCAGGCTTTGCCGCGATCGCCACGCCCCGGGCCTCGCGGCCCTTCATCACCTCCGTCGTCACGGCTGTCAGACCGGAATGACAGGTGTATGTCTAATCTGATTGACATATTAAACTGTAAGTCTAGACTTACACTATGCAAGACATGCGTGCCGCGAATCCTTGGCGCCTCCGGCGCGGCCGCATGGGAGGGACTGAGTTGGAAAGCCTCGCCGTCATCCTGACTGCCCCCGGGAGTCTCTCGCTGGATGCGCTTGCCCTGACCGATCCCGGCCCCGGCGACCTCGTGGTCGAAATCGCCCATTCCGGCATCTCCACCGGCACCGAAAAGCTCTTCTGGACCGGCCGGATGCCGCCCTTTCCCGGCATGGGCTATCCGCTCGTCCCCGGCTACGAGGCCGCGGGCGAGGTGGTCGAAGCCGGGCCCGAGACCGGTTTCCGCCCAGGCGAACATGTCTTCGTGCCCGGCGCATCCTGCTATCTTGGCGCGCATGGGCTTTTCGGCGGCGCCGCCGCCCGCGTCGTCACCCGCGCCGCCCGCGTCACCCGGATCGACCGCGGCCTCGGCCCTGCCGCCGCCCTCCTCGCGCTCGCCGCGACCGCGCGCCACGCGATGGCGGGTCCCGGCATCCGCGTCCCCGACCTCATCGTCGGCCATGGCGTCCTTGGCCGCCTGCTCGCGCGGCTCACCATCGCCGCCGGCGCCCCTGCCCCCACCGTCTGGGAGGTCGACCCCGCCCGCGTCGCGGGCGCGCAGGGCTACGACGTCCTCCACCCCGACGCCGATCCCCGCCGCGACTACCGCGCGATCTATGACGCCTCGGGCCGCGCCGACCTGCTCGACAGCCTCGTCTCCCGCCTCGCCAAGGGCGGCGAGATCGTGCTGGCCGGCTTCTACACCGACCCCCTCTCCTTCGCCTTCCCGCCCGCCTTCATGAAGGAGGCGCGGCTGCGCATCGCCGCCGAATGGGCGCCTGACGACATGACCGCCACCCGCGCGCTCGTCGAATCCGGCACGCTCGCGCTCGGCGATCTCATCACCCACCGGCGCCCGGCCAGTGCCGCCGCCGAAGCCTATCAGACCGCCTTCGCCGACCCCTCCTGCCTCAAGATGATCCTCGACTGGAAGGCTACCGCATGACCCTCGACGTCCCCAACCTCAAGGATTTCGACGCCCGCCTCCGCGCCGAGGCGAACGAAGACCTTGCCGACATCGTCACCGCCGAACCCACCAAGAAGACGCAGATCATCGCGATTTATGGCAAGGGCGGCATCGGCAAGTCCTTCACGCTCGCCAATCTCAGCCACATGATGGCCGAACAGGGCCGCCGCGTCCTGCTCATCGGCTGCGACCCCAAGTCCGACACCACGTCGCTTCTCTTCGGCGGCAAGGCCTGCCCCACCATCATCGACACCTCCGCCCGCAAGAAGCTTGCCGGCGAAGAGGTCCAGATCGGCGATGTCTGCTTCAAGCGCGGCGGCGTCTTCGCGATGGAACTCGGCGGTCCCGAGGTCGGCCGCGGCTGCGGCGGGCGCGGCATCATCCACGGCTTCGAACTGCTCGAAAAGCTCGGCTTCCACGACTGGGACTTCGACTATGTCCTGCTCGATTTCCTGGGCGACGTGGTCTGCGGCGGCTTCGGCCTGCCGATCGCCCGCGACATGGCCCAGAAGGTCATCCTCGTCGGCTCGAACGACCTGCAATCCCTCTATGTCGCC
>JBEIDZ010000145.1:0-7011 GCA_040383215.1 Paracoccaceae bacterium
GATCGGCGCGATGAACATGGTCTATGGCATCCTGTCGGCGCTGGTGTACCGCGCGCGGACCGGCAGGGGACAGAAGATCGAGGTCAATCTTCTGGCCGGCCTGCTGGCGCATCTCAACCAGGAATATGTCGCTGTGCTCAACCTCGGAGAGGACTTCGTCAGGCCCAATTCCGGGATCGGGCATCCGGGCATCCAGGCTCCGTTCGGCATCTACCAGGCCCGCGACGGGCTGTACCTTTCGATCGCCATGAGCCCCTTCAAGGTGCTTTACGGCGTGCTTGATGCGCCGCATCTGGCGGCCTTCGACGATCTCGGGACGCTGTATGACCGGCGGGACGAGGTCTGGGCGCTGGTCAACGCCGAAACGCTCAGGTTCGACCGCGCCGACCTGCTGGCGCGGCTGCTGGCTGCCGATGTCTGGTGTGCCGAGGTCAACGACATCCGCGCGGCCGCCAACGACCCCCAGGTGCGCCACATGGGCATGATCGCAAGCTATGACCATCCCAAGGCGGGGCGGGTCGCCACGGTGGGCCCGGCCGTCCGGATGAGCGAGACGCCGCCCGCGATCAGCCGTCCCGCGCCGATGGTGGGCGAACACGGTCCCGAAATCCTTGCCGAATACGGGATTTCCGCCGAACGCATCGCCGCGCTTGAAGCGGCGGGCGACATGACGGTGGAGCGGGCCTGATGGACCACCTTCGCCTTGACCGCAGGGGCCGCGTGGCGACGGTCACCTTTGACCGGCCCGATCAGCTGAATGCCATGAACGCCCGGATGATGGAGGAGATCACGGCGACCTTCGAAGCGCTGTCGGAGGATGCAGGGACCGGCGCGATCGTGGTCACCGGGGCGGGGCGTGCCTTCATGGCCGGCGCGGACATCAAGGAATATGCCGCCCGCACCGAGGCGCAGTTCGATGCCTTCCAGGCGGCGGGCGAAAGGATGTACCGGGCGATCGAGGACAACCGCAAGCCGGTCATCGCCGCGGTCAACGGCTATGCGCTTGGCGGTGGTTTCGAATTGGTGCTGGTCTGTGACATCGTCATCGCATCGCAGCAGGCCAGGTTCGGATTGCCCGAGATCAGGCTTGGCCTTGTCCCCGGCGGCGGCGGGACGCAGCGGTCCGTGCGCAAGCTGGGCCGGAACCGGGCGCAGCACATGCTGCTGACCGGGGACGTGTTTCCGGCAGCCGAATTCGTCGCCTGCGGGCTGGTGCAGGAGATCACCGAACCCGATGCCCTTCTGGACCGTGCCGGAGAGATTGCCGACCAGATTGCCGGGGCGCCGCCCGATGCCGTCGAGGCGCTCAAGCGGCTGGCGGCGATGGCGCTGCTGCCCGACCCCGCCATCGGTATCGCGGCTGAACGCGCGACCGTCGGCCGGCTGTTCCGCAGCCCCGAGGGCATCGCCAGGGTGCGCCGCTTTGCCGAGGAAAGTGCCGCCCGCGCGGCGGCCAAAGCGAAGGGAACAGGATGATGGATCCGGTCCGGGCCGCCGCATCGCCCCGTGTCAGCTTTGCGATCCAGCGCCTAGGGGCGCAGCTTGGCCCGGCGGTCTTTGTCCTGCCGGACGGACGCCAGGTCAATCCGCTGCATGTGGCCCCCTGGGCCGATGACCCCGGCGCCGGCGCGCTGCCCGGTATCCTGCGGTCGCTGCGGGGCGAATGGCCCTGCGTGCCCTATGGATACGGAAGTGCCGCGGGACCCGACACGCCCGACCGTTGGGCGGGCATCATGGTTCCGCCCGAAACCGGAGAGGATGTCCACGGTTATGGCGCGAACGTGCCCTGGGACTGGGGCGACTGCACGGCCGGCAGTCTGGCGCTGTCGGTCGATTATCCCTCCGGCCATCCCGTCAGACGGCTTGAACGGCTTGTCCGGGTCGTTCCGGGGGAAGCCGCGCTTGAATTCGTCCTGACCATCCATGCGCGCGCCGACTGCGACCTGCCGCTTGGCCTGCATTTCACCTTCCGCCTTCCGGATACCCCCGGCGCGGCCCGGATCGAACCGGGCGCCTGCAGGCTGGTCCGCAGCTTTCCCGGGACCGTCGAGCCGGGGGCAAGCCTTTTCGCCATCGACCGCGAATTCCCGGCCCTTGCCGCCGCCCCTGCGCGCGCCGGCGGCACCATCGACGCGACGGCGGTCCCGTTTGCCGTGCCCGCCGAGGAACTGCTCCAGATCGACGGGAGCGATGGCACCATCGCGCTGTGTGTCCCGGCCGAGGGGTATCGGGCTGGACTCCGGTGGGACCCCGGTGTCTTTCCGTCCGTCAACCTGTGGTATTCCAACCGCGGCCGGCAGGCCTTCCCCTGGAACGGACGGCATCTTGCGCTGGGGATGGAACCGATCTGTTCGCCCTTTGGCCTGTCACCCGGAACGGCACGGCAGCCCAATCCGGTCAGTGCCGCAGGCACGCCGACCGTCCGCCGTTTCCGCGCGGGCGAGAGCCTGACCACCACCTACCGCCTGGACATCACACCGGTCTGAACGGAGAAACCGATGAGCGACGCGATCCTGCCGATCTCTGCTGCACGGGTCTTTTGCGACGGGACTTTCGGAACCCCCCGTCTGGCCCATCCCGAAGGCGTGGCCGTGCATCCTGACGGTTCGGTCTGGTGCGGTACCGAAAACGGCGACCTGCTGCGCATCCTGCCGGACGGTTCGGGATATGACTGCATCGGTTCGACCGGGGGGTTCCTGCTCGGGATTGCCTTCGACAGCGCCGGTCGCTGCTATGCCTGCGATCTGTTTCATCGGGCGGTCTTTCGTCACGATCCGGCGACCGGCCGGTTTGACCGTTTCGCCGACAGCGGGATCCTCGTGCCGAACTTTCCCGTGGTTGACGACAGGCGCGGGTGCCTGTGGGTCTCCGACAGCCGGGGCGAAGGAAACCCGGGGCCCGGCATCTTCCGCAATGATCTGCAGACCGGGGCAGGCGGCGCCTGGAGCACGGAGGACTGGGACTTTGCAAACGGCATGTGCCTGGATGAAACCCGCGGCGGCCTTTATGTCGTGGAAAGCTTTACCGGCCGGGTCCGTCATGTCGCGATCCGCGCGGATGGACGTGCTGGAGCGGCCACCGATGCGGTCCGCGGTCTGGGGCGCGTGCTCGACGGGCTGGCGCTGGCTGCGGACGGAAGCCTTTACATCTCATGCTATGAACCGGGGCGTATCTACCGCCGCGCCGCCGGCGGCCGGGTGGAGGTGCTGATCGAGGACCCGCATGCGACCGTGCTGGCCCATCCGACCAATATCGCAATCGCGGAGGGCCGGCTTTACACCGCCAACCTTGGCCGCTGGCACATCACCGAAATCCGGCTGGACGGGGTGAGCCCGGCCTTGTCCTGACCGCTCCTGCCGCGGGGTTGCCGGCGGGGGGCCTTCCCGTCCGGGCGGGCGGCCCTGCATCCCTTGTCTGTGCAGCCATGGCGGATTTCCCGCCGGACTGCGGGGCCAGGCAGCCATGTCATCAGGACCCCGATGATCCGGCGCAACCGCGGCCGGAGCAACGGTCGGCCCTTGTCCCGGCCGGATGGGAAACAGGGGTCAGCGCAGGGGGACACTCAGGCGATGCCGCCATCGACGCTCAGGACCTGACCCGTGATCCAGCCGGCGTCGTCCGACGCGAGAAAGGCGGCGGCGGCCGCGATGTCGGACGGGGTCCCGAGCCGCCTCGTGAAGATGCGTCCGAGCAGCGCCGCCTGGCCCTGGGGTCCGTAGCTGTCCCACTGTGCCCGCGTGGCGGGATTGGACAGGACAAAGCCCGGCGCGACGGAATTCACGGTGATGCCATCCGGCCCGAGTTCAAGCGCGAGCTGCCGTGTGAGCCCGACAAGGGCATGCTTGGCCGCGGCATAGGCCTGGATGCCTGTCAGGCTGGGCCGCAGCCCGGCGCCGGAACTGATCGTGACGATCCGTCCGCCGCCCTGCGCCTTCATCGCGGGCACGACAGCCTGTGCGAGAAAGAAGGCGCTGTCGAGATTGGCGGCGAAAATCTCTCGCCAATCGGCCTCGGGGACCGTCTCGACCGGGCGGCCGACCTGTCCTGCACCGCCGCCGGCCGCCGTGACGACAATGGCAGGCGGGTCCTGGGCCAGTGCCGCGGCCAAATGCTCCACTTCCGCCTTTCGGCCGAGGTCGGCGGCGATGGCGGGAAGGCCGAGGTCAGAGGCGGCGGCCCGGAGCGCATCGCCCGGACGGTCGGTCACCGTCACGCGTGCGCCTTCGGACGCCAGCCGCCGGGCGATTTCGAAGCCGATGCCGCCGACAACGCCGGTGACGAGCGCGGCCTTTCCGGTGAAGCGTGTCATGACGGCCTGGACCCGAGCGCTGCAAAGGTTTCGGCCGACTGGACGCGCCGTCCCTCCTCGATGTCGGTGATGAGCGTGATGAGCCGGTCGAGCAGGGGGGTCGGCACCCCGTGGCTGCGTCCGATGGCGGCGACCATGGTCATCATCGGGTCGACTTCGGTCCGCCGCCTGCGGATCGCAAGATCGCGCCAGACGCCGGTCCTGGGCTTGGCGGAGTGGCGGTTGAAATCGGCCAGTGCCGCAAGCGAGGCGCGGGCGGCGGTGTCAGCGGCCCCGGGGGCGAAGGCTGCGGGGTCAAAGCCGTTGAAGCCCCGGGGCGCGACGCCTTCGGCCTGCGCGATGGCCATGACTTCGCGGGCCAGTCCGATGAACAGGGGAATGCGGGCGGAATCCTCGAAGTTCCCGGTCATGGTGTCGTTCGTCAGGGCGGTCGCAAAGAGCAGCGCCCCGTAGCCGAGCTTGCCCCAGAGATAGGACCAGATGTCGTCGGTCAGGATTGCCGCGGGTTCGAATATCTGCATCAGGGCGAGCATCTCGCGGGTCCGTGGCCTGACAGGTCCGCGGACTTCCCCGATGACCACGGCGCCGCGATTGCCGAAGAGAATCTCTCCGGGTTCCTGCCAGTCCGCGCCGAAGTTGACGAAGGCTCCCATCGTGCGGTCCTGGCCGACGATGTCCGCGATCAGGCGTTCGTTGAGGCCGTTCTGGGCGGAGAGAACAAAGCCGTCGTCGGCCAGGTGCGGGGCGAGCCTGCGCGTCGCCTCTTCCGTTGCGGGGGCCTTCACGGCAAGAACGATGCGGTCGAAGACACCTTCCACGGCTTCGGGCAGGATGGCGGGCACGGCCACGGTGAAGGCATCGACCGGACCGGTGATGCTGAGACCGGACCTGCGGCAGGCCGCGACATGGGCGGCGTTCGTGTCGACCACGAGAACCGGCACGCCGGCCCGGGCCCAGAAGGCGCCGAGCACGCCACCGATCGCGCCGCCGCCCCAGATGAGGACCGGTGTCGTCATCGGACCGGCCAGGGGCCGTCGAGTGCGGCGCGTGTTTCGGCGACGCCGCGTTGCCAGAGTTCGTGCATGATCGCGTCGTCCTGTTCGAACCTCCCGCCGAGATTGCCTTCGCCGAGATGGGCGCGGATCCAGTTGGCCGATCCGGACCGGAGAACCTCCATGTCGGCGAGGGGTTTTTCCATGTCCGGCGCCGGGGCATGGGAAAGGCGGGTCCAGGGAAAGTTTTCCATCCAGCTGGCATGGCTTGCCGGACCGATGGACTGCACGAAGGCTGCCGTGCGGGGCGCGCTCCACCAGTTGTGGAACCTGATCGTGACATCGCCCGCGGCATTGATTTCCTGCGCGAGCGCGCCGACGGGGGCGTTTCCGCCGTGACCGTTCACAATCAGGATCCGGGAAAAGCCCGCGGCCTTGATCGAGGCCACGACATCGCGGACCAGGGCGAGCAGGGTTTCGACCCGCAGCGACACCGTGCCGGGATAGGCCGAGAAATAGGGGGCAAGACCGTAGGGTATGACGGGAAACACGGGGATCCCGAGCGGGGCGGCAGCCTCGGTGGCGACACGCTCTGCGAGGATTGCGTCCACGCAGAGAGAAAGCTGTGCGTGCTGTTCCGTCGATCCGATGGGCAGCACGGCGCGCGGATCGCGGCGGGCGGCCGCGTCGACATCGGACCAGTTCATCTCTGCAATGCGCATGGGGCCTTTCCATCTGCGGTGATCGGGGGCGCGGGGGCCGCCCCGGGCAGGGCGGCGTCGGCGGGCGGTGGGCCAGGGACGTGCTGCGCTGGCATGGTCAGCCGATCATCGGGGAGCGCTGCGGCGGGATCACCCGTTCGATCCCCGCTGCAAGCCGCAGGAGACTGCGATCTGCGCCGCGCGGGCCCGTCAGCATGAGCCCGGCAGGCAGGCCATCCTGGCCGGTGCCGCCAAAGAGCGAGACGGAGGGCAGCCCCGCGAGATTTGCCGGACCGGTGCAGAGCATTTCGTCGAAACCGGCATCGTCGACGACGACCGGATCCTCGGCCGGGGCGACCCAGGGGGCCGTGGGGGCGATCAGGGCGTCAAGACCGTCAAGCGCCGTCTCCATCGCGGCGGTCAGACCCCGTCGATGATCCAGCCCCTTGAGATAGGCGAGCCCGCTGGCGGCGAAGCCTGCCTCGATCTGGGCGCGGGTCGCTGCGGCGTAGTGGCCGGCATGTGCCGCATGGCGGGTTTCGTGGATGAGCGCGGCTTCGGGCAGCAGGATGTCGAGGAGGGCCCCGGCCATGCCGGAAAGTTCGGGCAAGCGGATGTCCGTGAAGCGCGCGCCCGCTTCGGCCAGAGCCGCGCAGGCGCTGTCGAAGGCGCTGCGGATGTCGGGGCGGATGCAGGGGGCATCGGCATGGTCGCGCAGGATGCCAAAGCGCCGTCCGGCGGGACCGAGCGGGCCGGTATCCCCGCTTCCCCCGGTCAGCACGTCGAAGAGTGCCAGCGCATCGCCGCTGGTCCGGGCCATCGGACCGGCATGGTCGAGCGTCCGGGACAGCGGAAAGACGCCGGCCAGCGGCACCTGTCCGAATGTGGGTTTCAGGCCGACGATCCCGCAATAGGCGGCCGGGATGCGGATCGACCCGCCCGTATCCGTGCCCACGGCCGCAAAGGCCAGGCCCGCAGCCACGGCCGCCGCGCTGCCGCCCGAGGAACC
>JBEIDZ010000146.1:0-6989 GCA_040383215.1 Paracoccaceae bacterium
ACCTCCTGCTCCAGCCGGTCTATCACGCGCAGATGGCGGCCGAGGCGGGGCATTTCGACCTGGCCGCCGTGGCCTGCGGCATTGCCGACAAGATGGTGGCCCGCCACCCCCATGTCTTTGGCACGGAAAGCCGCGACAAGACGGCCGAGCAGCAGACCCGCGACTGGGAGCGCATCAAGGAAGCCGAGCGCGCCGGCCGCGCCGAGACGCGGACGCTCGACGGTGTGGCCCTGGGCCTGCCGGCGTTGACCCGCGCGGTCAAGCTGCAGCGCCGCGCCGCCCGGGTCGGCTTCGACTGGCCCGACATCGCCCCCGTGCTCGACAAGGTCGCCGAAGAAGCGCGCGAGGTCGCCGAGGCGCGTGACCGACTGTCACAGGCCGCTCTGGAAGAGGAGGTCGGCGACCTGCTGTTCGTGATGGCCAATCTCGCCCGTCATCTGGGCGTCGATCCCGAAGCCGCCCTGCGCGGGGCGAATGCGAAATTCACGCGCCGTTTCACTGCGATCGAGGATGAACTGGCAGCCCACGGCACGACGCCTTCGCAATCGACCCTGGCCGAGATGGACGCGATCTGGAACCGGATCAGGGCGGCTGACCGGGCGGCACAATCACCTGAGTAAAAGAATCAGGATTGACCTGAGTGAAAGAGTCAGGTTATCCGGTGCCATCCGTCACATCCGGAACCCTGCCATGACATACCGATCCCTGCTTCTCGGCACCGCGCTGTCGGTCGCCGCCCTGCCCGCGCTTGCCGATGTCAACGTCTATACCACGCGCGAACCCGCGCTGATCCAGCCCGTGATCGACGCCTTCACCGCCGAGACGGGGATTGCCGTCAACCTCGCCTTCATCGAGGAGGGTCTGGTCGAACGCCTGGTGGCCGAGGGTGACCGCAGTCCCGCCGATCTGGTCATGACGGTCGATATCGCCAATCTCCAGCAGATCGTCGATTCAGGCGTCGTGCAGCCGGTCGCATCCGACGTGCTGACAGCCGCGATTCCGCCCGGACTGCGCAGCCCCGACAACCTCTGGTTCGCACTCACCGAACGCGCCCGCATCGTCTATGCCAGCCGCGACCGTGTCGCCGATGGCGAGGTGACGACCTACGAGGACCTTGCCTCGGAAAAATGGCGCGGGCGCATCTGCAGCCGGTCGGGGACGCACAACTACAACCTTGCGCTGCTGGCTGCCGTCATCGCGCATCACGGCGAGGATGCGGCCCGCACCTGGGCGCAAGGTCTGAAGGACAACCTCGCGCGCAAGCCCGAGGGCAACGACCGCGCGCAGGTCCGCGCGATCTGGGCGGGCGAATGCGACATCTCTCTCGGCAACACCTACTACATGGGGCAGATGCTGGCCGATCCCGAACAGCGCGAATGGGCCGACTCGGTGCGGATCGTCTTTCCGGTCTTCGAGACGGGGGGAACACATGTCAACGTCTCGGGCATGGCGATGACGCGCGCCGCGCCGAACCATGACGAGGCGCTGCGGCTCATGGAATTCCTCGTCTCGCCCGGGGCGCAGGCGATCTATGCCGAGGTTAACCACGAATATCCCGTGCTGGACGGGGCCGCGCTGTCGGACCTGGTGGCAAGCTGGGGCACGCTCGTCGCCGATCCGGCCGACCTGACCGGGATCGCGGGCCACCGCGCCGCGGCGCTTCGCATCATGGAAGAGGTCAACTTCGACGGCTGAGACGGCGCGGGCCGGCCGCCGGGGCTGGGCTAGCCTTCCGCCCTTTCGGCGAGCGTGAGCCATTCCGCCTCGGCCGCCGACAGCCGGGTCTGACGGTCGGCCAGCGCCTCTGACGCCTTGCGGAACCTGGCCGGATCGCGGGCATAGAGGTCCGCTTCGGCCAGAAGGGTGGAGAGGCGCGCGATCTCCTCGCCCAGCCGGTCGATCAGGCCGGGCAGCGCGTCGAGCCGGTGCCTTTCGGTAAAGCTCAGCCCCGGCGCGCGGCCGGGCGACGGCCCGACCGCAGCGACTGCAGCAGCGGCAGGACGGGCCGCGGGTGCGGGCGGCCGCGTCTCTCCCGCCCCGATGACGGCACCTTGCGCCAGCGCATCGCTCCACCCGCCGGCATAGGCGGTCGCCCGGCCATCGCCCGAAAGCCAGAGCGTTGTCGTGGCGACCCGGTCGATGAAGTCGCGGTCGTGGCTGACCAGCAGAACGGTGCCGTCATAGTCTCCCAGCACGTCCTGGAGGAGGTCCAGCGTTTCGATGTCGAGATCGTTCGTCGGCTCGTCGAGCACAAGAAGATTGCTGTCCCGTGCCATCAGCCGGGCGAGCAGCAGCCGCGCCTTTTCGCCGCCCGACAGCGCGCGGACGGGGGCGCGGGCCTGCGCCTCGGCAAAGAGGAAGTCCTTGAGATAGCCCACGACATGCCGGGGCTGGCCGCGCACCATGACCTGATCGGACCGCCCGGGCAGGCCGATTGCGGGATCGCCGGTCAGCGTATCCCAAAGCGAGAGGTCGGGGTCGAGCGCGGCGCGCCCCTGGTCGAGCACGGCGACCGACAGGTTGGTGCCGTGGCGGATGCGCCCGGTATCTGGCGCCTCCTGCCCGATAAGGAGGCGCAGAAGCGTGGTCTTGCCGGCCCCGTTCGGGCCGACGATGGCGATCCGGTCGCCGCGCTGCACGGCCAGCGACAGGCCCTTCACGACCGCCCGGCTGCCGTAGGTTTTCGTGATCCCCTCGGCCTCGATCACGCGCCGGCCCGAGACGGGCCCGGCATCGAAGGCCAAGGCCGCCGTGCCCTGCCGGCGGATCTGGGCCGCACGTTCGGCCCGCATCGCCTGCAGCGCGCGCACGCGGCCCATGTTGCGCTTGCGCCGGGCCGAGATGCCTTCGACGGCCCAGCGCGCCTCGGCCCTGATCTTGCGGTCGAGCTTGTGGCGCGCGAGGTCCTCCTCCTCCCAGGTCTTGTCGCGCCAGGCCTCGAACCCATCGAAGCCGACCTCCTGCCGGCGCACCTCGCCCCGGTCGATCCAGAGCACCCCGCGCACCAGACGGCGGAGGAAAGCGCGGTCATGCGAGATGATGACGGCCGCCGCCTTCGTCTCGGCCAGTTCGCGTTCGAGCCAGCCGATGGCGGCGAGATCGAGGTGGTTGGTCGGTTCGTCCAGCAGCCTGAGATCCGGCGCCCCGGCCATGAGCCGGGCGAGCGCCGCGCGCCGCCGCTCCCCGCCCGAGGCGGTGGCGACAGGGCGCACAGGGTCGAAGCCCGGACCCTCGGCCGCGGCGGCGATGCGCCAGGTTTCATCGGCCGGCAGCCCGGCGGCGGCATAATCGCCAAGCGTGGCGAAGCCGTCCATCGCGGGGTCCTGCTCCATGTAGCCGATGCGCGCCCCGGGCGCGGCGGCGCGCAGGCCGCTGTCGGTCTCGGTCAGGCCGGCCATCACCTTCATCAGCGTCGATTTGCCAGACCCGTTGCGCCCGACCAGCGCCAGCCTGTCGCCGGGCTGGACGGCCAGCGTCAGCCCCTCGAAGAGCGGATCGCCCCCGAAGGTCAAGCCGATGTCCGAGAGTTGCAGGAGCGGTGCCTGGGCCATGCGGGGCAGCTAGACCCGCGCGGCCCCGGCTTCAACCCCCTGCGCCTGCCGCCACCGCGCGCAGTGCCCGCGCCCGGGCGGGCGGGACGGCAGATGTCTCGACCGCGGTGAAGACGTGGATCGTGCCCAGATCGCGGTCGATGACGGCATGGTCGCTGACCCAGCCCCCCATGCCCAGATAGGTCCGCAGAAGCGGCGGCACGGCCGCCAGAGCCTGCCGCCGGTCCCGGAGGGCCCCGCCAAGCGGCACCGTTTCGGCCGCGCGGGGGCCCGGGGCCCAGGCCGGGGGCGCACGGTATCCGGCCCCGAGCAGCGCAAAGGCCGCCCGGTAGGGCGCGGGATCGGTGCCGGCGAAGGAGGAACAACCGAAGAGCATCCCCACGCCCGCCGCATCCACGATGCGGGTGATCGCGCCCCAGGCCAGCCGCAGGACATCGGCATCGCGCGTGCCGGGGCGGATGCAGAAACGGCCAAGCTCGAGCAGGGGCCGGCGATAGGCCGCCAGCCGCGACAGGTCGTAGAGTTGCGCGGCATAGCCCTGCCCGATTGCCGCGCCCGAAGGAAGTTCCATGATCCGGAAGGAACACAGAAGCTGCCCGGTGGCGGTCTCCTCGATCATGACATGGCGGCAGAGGGGATCGCGGTCATCGGCCTCGATCCCGCCCGGACGGGGCCGGCCGCCCGCGGTCTCGACAAAGCAGAGGTGGCGCAGCGCCTGCGTCGCGGCGACATCGGCGGCGTCCGTGGCAAGCCGCGTCCGAAGCCGCCCGCCCGCGGGACGGACTTCGAGCGCACCCTGACCGATCACACCCGCTGGCGTTTCCGCGCCCACGACCTACATCTCCTCCCGCATGCCAAAAGGATAGAGGCGGGAATGGACAAAGTCACCAAGTCGGAGTCCGAATGGCGCGCGGCGCTCGGCGATCTGGGATACAAGGTCATGCGCCAGCACGGCACGGAACGCGCCTTCACCCATGACGATTTCCCCAAGGCGCCGGGGCGGTTCCTTTGCGCGGGCTGCGGCGCACCGCTTTTCGACGCGGCCACGAAGTTCGACAGCGGCACCGGCTGGCCCTCGTTCTGGCAGCCGATCGATCCGGCCCAGGTCGGCGAAAGCGTCGACCGCAGCTTCTTCATGCGCCGGACCGAGGTGCATTGCGCCCGCTGCGACGGCCATCTTGGCCATGTCTTTCCCGACGGACCCAAGCCCACGGGCCTGCGCTACTGCATCAACGGCGTGGCTTTGCGATTCGATCCGGACGCCTGAGCCCGCGCTCAGCCCTCGCCCAGGAACTGGCCCGCGTCGAACTGTCCGACATTGCCCAGAAGCTGGCGGATGAACGTGGTGTCGCGCAGGTTGTCGTCCGTCACCCGACGTGACAGGGCCACGACATTGCCACCCTCGAGCCCGAAGCGTTCGACATTGCTGACCACGCCCGAGGCCGAGAAGCTGATGACCAGCACCTCGCGCTCCACCTCGCGCGATGCGCGATAGCCGTAGTCGCGGAAGCGGCTGCGCACATAATAAAAAGCGTCATCGCCGATCAGGTCCGTCGCGGTCGGCGCGCCGACCAGCGCAACGACATCGTCGCGCGTGGACTGGCCGACCGCGACCCCGGCCAGTTCGGTTTCGGAGGGCATGTAGCCGTGATAGCGGTACATCGGCGAACAGGCGGAAAGGACCCCGGCCAGAAGCAGGATCAGGCCGACGCTGCGCCCGGAAGGCCGCCTGCCGCCGACACCACCCATCCCAGACCCCTTTTGCTGCTTGGTTCCGCCTCGCTCGGGGCTTACATCAACCATGTGCCCCTCTTCAAGGAAGGATGCGCCCATGTCCGGTCCCGACGCCGCGCTGCCACCAGAGCCGCCAGCCTCTGGCGCACGTCTGCCTGTGCATGTGATGCGGCTGTCGGACGGGGGGACCCGTTCCCGGCAGGATTTCGTGATCGAACCCACGGCCGGCGAACGCAGTGCCATCGCGCGCCATCTTGGTCTTGCCGATCTGCGCAAGCTTCGGTTTGCCGGTCGCCTCACACCCACGGGCCGGCGGGACTGGACCCTGGACGGTGAACTTGGCGCGACCGTGGTGCAGGACTGCGTCGTCACCCTTGCCCCCGTGGTGACGCGGATCGACGAACCGGTTCTGCGGCGCTACCTTGACGGTCTGCCGGCGCCCGGTCCGGGCGAGATCGAGATGCCCGGCGATGACAGCGTGGAGGAACTGCCCGCCAGCATTGATCTTTGCGATGTGATGATCGAGGCGCTGTCGCTGGCCTTGCCTGCCTTTCCTCGCGCACCCGGCGCCCATCTGGGAGAGATCACGTTGGGCGACGCGGCCGGCAGCCTGTCCGATGCGGCAGCCATACGTCCGTTTGCAGAACTCGCGGAGTTGCGCCGCAGGCTCGATCATGCCGGAGAGGAAGAGCCGGGACCCGGCCCGGACCCCGCGCCCGGTGCAGGCCGATGAGGGCCTGACGGGCCGTGCAGCCCGTCTTGCGCCAGACGGATTTCCGGCTATGCTCCCTTTCCTCTGAAGAACATGGCTCGACAGCGGCGGAGCAACCCACTATGTCGGCCCAGATATGCGCCGGGTAGAGCGGCGAATCCGGGCCATGTGCCCCATCTGGATCGAAGGTTGAGACATGGCTGTCCCGCAGAACAAGATTTCCAAGTCGCGCCGCAATCAGCGCCGCGCGCATGATTTTCTGGTCGCCGCAAATCCCGGCGAATGCCCGAATTGCGGCGAACTCAAGCGGCCGCATCATGTCTGCCCGTCTTGCGGTCATTACAACTCGCGCGAGGTCGTGGCAGTTGGCAGCGCGGTCGAACTGGATGACGAAGCGGCCTGAGGCCGCGGCAGGCGCTGGGCGCCATGTCTGATCCCCGTCCGGAGGGCGGTTCAGGCCCGGAAAAAGAGGGCAGGACAGTCATTTCGGTCGATGCCATGGGCGGAGACAAGGGGCCCGCGGCAATCATCGCCGGCGTGCAGCGGTTTTTGTCAGACACACCCGACGCCGAGGTCCGTCTGGCAGGGCCGGCAGATGTGCTTGACGGGCTTGTGGCGCGCGAGGGGCTTTCCGCACGCGTGACGGTCGTTCCCGCAGCCGGCGTCGTGCAGATGACGGACAAGCCGAGCCATGTCATGCGGCATGGCAAGGACACATCGATGTGGGCTGCCATCGACGAGTTGCGCGAAGGCCGGGCCGAGGCCTGCGTCAGCTGCGGCAATACCGGAGCCCTCATGGCTGTGGCCATGCTGCGGCTGCGCAAGGCCGAAGGGGTGAACCGCCCCGCGATTGCCGCGCTCTGGCCCTCGCGCAACCCCGCGGGCTTCAACGTGATGCTTGACGTCGGCGCCGATATCCGCGCCGACGAGGAAGACCTCGTGACCTATGCGATGATGGGGGCCTCCTATGCGCGCAACGGGCTCGGACTGGC
>JBEIDZ010000147.1:0-6909 GCA_040383215.1 Paracoccaceae bacterium
TCCCCCCGGGCCAGCGCGGGCTTGACCAGGTTGGCGGCATCCATCGCGCCGTCAGCCTTCCCGGCGCCGACAAGGGTGTGCATCTCGTCGATGAAGAGGATGATCTCGCCGGCGGCGGATTCGATCTCCTTCAGGATCGACTTCAGGCGCTCCTCGAATTCGCCGCGATACTTGGCGCCCGCGATCAGCGCGCCCATGTCAAGCGCGAGGAGCTTCTTGTTGCGCAGCGATTCGGGCACGTCGCCGTTGACGATGCGCAGCGCCAGGCCCTCGGCGATGGCGGTCTTGCCGACGCCGGGTTCGCCGATCAGCACGGGGTTGTTCTTGGTCCGGCGCGACAGCACCTGCATGGCGCGGCGAATCTCCTCGTCGCGGCCGATGATCGGGTCGATCTTGCCCTGTTCGGCGGCCTCGGTCAGGTCGCGGGCGTATTTCTTAAGCGCGTCATACCCTTCCTCGGCCGAGGCCGTGTCGGCGGTGCGGCCCTTGCGGACGTCGTTGATCGCGGCGTTCAGCCCCTGCGCGGTGACCTTGCCCGCATCAAGCGCGTCCTTGGCCGCCGACTTGATCATGGCAAGCGCCATCAGGATGCGCTCGACCGGGACAAAGCTGTCGCCGGCCTTCTGGGCGATGCGCTCGGCCTCGTCCAGGATGCGGGCCAGCGACTGGTCAACGTAAGTCTGGCCGGCATCGCCCGACACCTTGGGCTGGCGGCCAACGGCAATGTCGGCCTGCTGGCGCACGGTTGCCGCGTTGCCGCCCGCCCGGGTGATCAGATTTGCGGCAAGCCCTTCGGGGTCGTCCATCAGGGCCTTCAAGAGGTGTTCGGGGACAAGTCGCTGGTGGCTTTCGCGCATCGCGATGGTCTGGGCAGCATTCAGAAAGCCGCGGGACCGTTCCGTGAACTTCTCCAAGTTCATGGCTCACTCTCCTTTCGCAAGCGCCCGGGGGTTTCGGTGCCCGCGTGGCGGCACATCCGGGAACCGGGCCCTGGCATGGATTTGGGTGATGCCGGGCCGTTGCGCAAGGGTGGCCGGATCGGATTTCCGGCACCGGTCAGGAGGCCGCTCCAAGTCGGTCGAGCGCTTCGCGCAATACCAGGACCGTATCGGCATCGGTCTCGCGCCGCTCGGGCCCGGTGAACCCGAAGGTGACGGCTTTGCCGGCCTGCGGCAGGGAAACGGCGCAGGAGGCATGGACAGAGGTGAGCGGGAGGAGAGCCGCGAGGCCCGCGACATTCCCGGCGGTGATGCCGGCGCCGGGCATGATCTCGATCCGCCCGCGGGCGCGGTCGAACATCGCGCGCAGCCGGCCAAGGCCGTCGACAGCACAGGGGGCTCCCCCCGAACTCAGGATGCGCGTGAAGCCCAGCCCGATGGCGAAATCGACCGCCTCGACCGGGTCGGGGGTAAGGTCGACCGCGCGGTGCAGGACCTTGTCGAACTCGGCCGGGACATCGGCCAGAAGCGTCCGCAATACCTTGGCGTCGAGCCGCCCGTCAGGGCGGTTCGCGCCGATCACGATACCGTCGAGCCCGGATTCGAGCGCATCGTCGATCTCGCCCTGCATGTGGTCGACCTCGTCGGGGGTCCAGACAAAGTCGCCCGCGCGCGGCCGGATCATGGCAAGCGCGGGGACCGCGTGTTCGGCCGCCAGCGCCATGAGCGCCCAGGTCGGCGTCAGACCGCCGAGCGCAAGGGCCGAGCAAAGCTCCAGCCGGTCTGCACCGCCGTCGATGGCAGCCAGAAGGCCCGCGGGACTGTCGACGCAGACTTCGAGAAGCGGGGGCATGGGCGGGGCTCCTTTGGCCCTGTGGTTGACACGGGCGGCCACCGGCGCACAAGTGCCGCCAGTCGAAGGGGGGCGGGGGTGGCGGATGAACGGCTGATCGTGGCGCTGGATGTCGGCGATGCGGTGACGGGGCTTTCGCTGGTCGACCGGATCGGGGACGCCTGCGCATTCTACAAGATCGGGCTCGGCATGCTGACCGGCGGCGGCCTTGCCCTGGCGCGCGAGCTCAAGGATGAACGCGGCAAGCGGGTGTTCCTCGACCTCAAGCTCTTCGACATCGGCGCAACGGTCGAAGCAGCGGTGCGGGGGCTGGCCCGTTTCGAGCCCGATTTCCTGACGGTCCACGGTGACCCGCATGTGGTGCGGGCAGCGCGCGCCGGCGCCGGAGGATCGGCCGTGAAGATTCTGGCCGTGACCGTGCTCACGTCGCTCGACAGGGGGGACCTCGACGCCTGCATGTATCAGGAGGGCGAGGTGGCCGGGATCGTGGTGGAACGTGCGCGGCGTGCGCTTCAGGCCGGTGCGGACGGGGTGATCTGCTCGCCCGCCGAGGCGGCGGCGGTGCGAACCCTGCCTGTGGCGGCGGGGCGGCTCATCGTGACGCCGGGGGTGCGCCCGGCGGGCACCACGCCGGACGACCAGAAACGGGTCATGACACCGGCCGGGGCGATTGCGGCCGGGGCGGACCACATCGTTGTCGGCCGGCCGGTCTGGCAGGCGGCCGACCCGCGCCGCGCGGCAGAGGAGATCACCGCCAGCCTTGGCTGAAGCGCCGCGCGCGGCGGGGTCCGGCCGCGGCCCCGGGGGCTTGCCCCGCGCGGGCGGGCGCGCCATGTCAGGCGCATGACACCCGGCACGCTTCTGTCCTTCGGGCACGGCTATTCGGCGCAGGCGCTGGCACGGCGGCTGGTCCCGCAGGGCTGGCGCGTGATCGGCACCACGCGGCAGCCGGACAAGGCAGCCGCGCTTGCCGCCACCGGCATCGAAGCGGCGGTCTGGCCCGGCGCGAACCTCACCCCCGCACTCGATGCGGCGACGCATCTGCTGGTCTCGGCTGCCCCGGATGCAGAGGGCGACCCCGTGCTGCGCGATCTGAAGCCGGCCATCGCCGCGCGGGCCGACCGCTATGCGTGGGTCGGGTACCTGTCCACGACCGGCGTCTATGGCGACAACGGCGGGGACTGGGTCGACGAGGACAGCCCTCTCACCCCCGCGACCGAACGCGGCCGGGCGCGCGTCCAGGCCGAAGCGGACTGGGCCGCAATCCCCGGCCTGCCGCTGCACATCTTTCGCCTGGCCGGCATCTATGGGCCGGGACGGGGACCGTTCGAGAAGGTGCGACAGGGCACCGCCCGGCGCATCGTCAAGCCTGGCCAGGTCTTCAGCCGCATCCATGTCGAGGATATCGCCCAGGTGCTCGACGCCTCGATCGCGCAGCCACGGCCCGGGGCGGTCTACAACCTCTGCGACGACGATCCCGCCCCGCCCGAGGATGTCATCGCCCATGCGGCGGCGCTGCTCGGCCTGCCCGTGCCCCCGGCCGAGGACTTTACCACGGCCGAGATGTCGCCAATGGCACGCAGCTTCTATGCCGAAAGCAAGAAAGTCCGCAACGACCGCATCAAGACCGAACTCGGCGTGCGGCTGATCCATCCCGACTACCGCTCGGGCCTGGCCGCGCTGCTCGCAGCCGAACGTGGCGAAGGCGCCACGGCAGAGGGCTGAGCGGCAAGAGCCCGCCCGCGGCGGGGTTGAAACCGCGGCGATCCATCCCACTTCCCCACTCGCGGACCGGGCCCCTCTGGCGGCGATCCCTTCGGGGCTCGCCGTGATGTCGGACCGCATCGAGTGGCGCTCGATGGAAGCCCCGGGTCCTGCGGTCTCCCTTCGCTGCGCTCCGTAGAGTTTGGAGAGGTCCTGCATGGAATTCCTTCTGGTCGACTTTCTGGGCAAGCCCCTGTGGATGTGGGTCTTGTTCATCGCCATCGTGATCGCGCTTCTGGTCTTCGACCTCGGCGTGCTGAACAAGGACGACCACGAAATCGGCGTGGCCGAAAGCCTGAAGCTGTCGGCGCTTTACATCGGTCTGGGCGTGGCCTTCTCGGGCTTCGTCTGGTGGCAGCTCGGCGGCGAGGCGACGAGCCTCTATCTGACCGCCTTCGTGGTCGAAAAGACGCTCGCGCTCGACAACGTCTTCGTCATCGCGCTGATCTTCAGCTATTTCGCCGTGCCGCGCGAATACCAGCACCGCGTGCTGTTCGGGGGCATCCTCGGCGTGATCGTGCTGCGCGGGATCATGATCGGGCTGGGCGCTACACTCGTCGCGCAATACGGCTGGATCCTCTACATCTTCGCCGCCTTCCTGATCTTCACCGGGATCAGGATGCTCATGGGCGGGCACGAGGAGATGGATGTCGCCTCGAACCCGATCCTCAACTGGCTCAAGCGGCACATGCGGGTGACCGACGATTTGCACGGGCACAAGTTCTTTGTCCGGCAGCCCGACCCCAGGACCGGCCGCCTGGTGCGGTTCGCCACGCCGCTATTCCTCGCGCTGATCATGGTCGAACTGGCCGACCTCGTCTTTGCGGTCGACTCGGTCCCGGCGGTCTTCGCGATCACCACCGACCCGTTCATCGTCTATACCTCGAACATCTTCGCCATCCTCGGGCTGCGCGCGCTCTATTTCGCGCTGGCGGCGATCCTGCACCGGTTCGAATATCTCAAGTATGCGCTGGCGATCCTGCTCGTCTTCATCGGGTCGAAAATCTTCATCGCCGACCTGATGGGATGGGAAAAGTTCCCCGCGAACTGGTCGCTGGGCATCACCTTTGTGATCCTCGGCGCCGGCGTGGTCTGGTCGCTCTGGAAGACACGGGGCGGCGGCGGCGACGCGCCCCGGCCCGAACCGGTGACGCTGTCGCAATAGCACAAGCTGCCACCGCAGGGTGCCCGGGCCGTGCGCCCGGGCACCTGCACGCATGGGGCCGCCGGCCCAGGCCACAGGGTGCAACGGACCTGACGATGGATCACCGCGCAAGACTGGCCGCCTTTCTCGACACGCCGCCCGTGCGCAACGCGATCATGGCGGTGATCCTCTTCAACGCCGTCATCCTGGGGATGGAAACCTCGCCCGCCCTGATGGCGCGGGCGGGGGGGATTCTGGTCACGCTCGACCGCATCTGCCTTGCGATCTTCGTGGTGGAACTCGGGCTCAAGCTCTATGCGCTCGGCCCGCGGTTCCTGCGCAGCGGCTGGAACATCTTCGACACCGTCATCGTCGGCATCGCCCTTCTGCCCGCATCGGGGGAATTGTCGGTCCTGCGGTCGCTGCGCATCCTGCGGGTGCTGCGGCTCATTTCCTTCTCGGCCTCGATGCGGCGGGTGGTCGAAGGCTTCATCCGCGCCCTGCCGGGGATGGTGTCGGTCTTCATGCTGACCTGCCTGATCTTCTATGTCAGCGCAGTCATGGCGACCAAGCTTTTCGGCACAGCCTTCCCCGACCGGTTCGGAAACCTCGGGGCCACCGCGCTCACGCTCTTTCAGGTGATGACGCTCGAAGGCTGGGCCGATGCCGTGGTCCGCCCGGTGATGGAGGTCTACCCCCAGGCCTGGGTGTTCTTCATCGCCTTCATCCTGGTTACCACCTTCGCGGTGATCAACCTGCTCGTCGGTCTGGTCGTCAACGCCATGCAGGAGGCCGCGGGCGACGAGGCCGAAGCCCGGGCCGAAGCCTGGCGCGCCGAGGTGCTGGACCGCCTTGCCGCGATCGAGGCGCGGCTGGAGGCCGGGGAAAGGGCCGGGACCGCGGCCGGCCCCCTGCGCGACGACCCGCCTGGCTGAACGGCGGCCGAAGACCGCCCGCGCGCACCCACCGGACAGGGCCACCTACGACCCGTCAGACCCTCCGTTGCCGGCGACCCTCTCCGTCAGGGTCCCTGCCGGACCTCATCCGACTGGTCCTGTCATCGCGACGACCCTTGCAGTCGTGACAACGATGGACAAGGGACGGTCTGTCCCGTCATGGATCCGCCGCAAACGGCAGAAGGCGCCCCGCGCGCAAGGGCCCCCGTGTTGACCTACCGTCAATCGGTGCGCGATGCCGTCACACTCCCCCGGTGCGGGCGGCTGTGGAAATCGCACCGACGCAATACCGACGTAATACCGACGTGATACCGAAAGGCCGTTTCAGCCGGATTTCTCGCTTTAACCATTTGATTCGGATGCCCTTCCCCCGTCCAAAGCAGCCGGATTCAGACCGCCGCCGTCCAGACCCGGAATCGTCCCTGACCCGTCAGTTCGCGCAGATGGCCAGCGGCGGTCAGCGCGGCCAGCTGCCGCTGCGCGGTGGCGCGCGAGGCACCGGTCAGGGCGGCGGCGTCCGCGGCGCCAAGCTGCGGGCGGGCGGCACAGGCCGCGACGATGGCGCAGGCATGGCCGGTCCGGGCGGCGGCAAGGGCGCGACTTTCCCAGAGCGCGAGGCGGTCGAGATGGGCAAGCGCGGCGCGCGTCGCGGCCTCGGCCCCGGCAAGCCAGAGGCGGAGGCGGTCGGTCACCGGCCCGCTCGCCCGCAGCGCCTGATCACCGGCGAGCGCGAGCGGAAGGAAAGGCGCGGCAGCGGCATCCTGTGCCGCAATCCGGGCAGCAAGGACGGCGGCCTCGATTGGGGCGGCATCACTGTCGAGAGCGAGGCACGCTGTCCGGAAAGCGAAATGGGCAAGGACAAACGGGTGGAGCCCAGCCGCGCGGTCCAGCAGTCCAGCGAGATCAGTCGTCGCGGCAGAGCTGCGGCCAAGGAAAGCCGGCAGGCCGATGGCCCAGCCGCCAGCATCGGGGGGCGGGCCGCCGGCAAGGTGGCGTTGCGCCCAGGCGGCGCGGGCCAGCGCACCGGCATCGTCGGTCGCAGCCGAGGCATGCAGCGAGAGCCAGAGCGACAGGCGCGCGGGGGCGATGCGGTCCCCGGCGAACCACGACAGTTCCGCGGCCTCCATCAGCGACAGGCGGGTGGTGTAGCCGTCAGGCAGGGCCGCAAGGCGGGCCGAAAGCAGGCCGAAGCGGAAAGCCGCCTGCGCGAGTTCGGGCGCGCAATCCGCCTGGGCCGCCCGCCAGAGGGCAGGA
>JBEIDZ010000148.1:0-6902 GCA_040383215.1 Paracoccaceae bacterium
ACGTTGACCTTGACGATCTTGACCTTGCCGGCAAGTTCCTCGGACAGTTCCTCGAGCGCGGGGCCTATCATCTTGCAGGGGCCGCACCATTCGGCCCAGAAGTCCACGAGGACGGGGATATCGGCCTGGCGCACTTCGGCGTCGAAGGTGGCATCGGTCACGGCTAGGGTCGCCATCGGGCATCTCCTGTGGAACTGGGCGTCATATCGCGGATCGGCAAGCTAGGACCCCCAGCGGTAGAGGTCAAGCAAGCGGCGCGCGTTGCAGGGCCGCCATGACGAGACGCGAAGGCAGCGGCATGAGCAGCGGTCGCGCGGTCCAGAGGATCGCGGTTTCGATGCTGCGGCCGGGCCAGATCGCGGCGAGCATGGCGGCATAGGCGCCCATCTGGCGCAGGATGCCTTCGGGCACGTCCCCGGGGTGGTCGGGTGTCAGGCGGTTTGTCTTGAAGTCGACGGCGAGGATGCGGGAGGGTTCGATCACCAGCCGGTCGATGGTACCGGAAAAGCGCCGACCGCGCAGGGTGGCGGTCAGGTCGGCCTCGGCCAGTGTCCTTGTGTCGAAGAGCGTGGCGAAGGCCGGGTCGGCGAGGACGGACAGCGCATCGGCGATGAGGGGCGCGGTGTCGCCGAGGAAAGTCGCATCCTCGTCGAGCGCGAGGAGCGCGCGGGCCTGGGCGGCGCGGTCGGCGGGTGGCACGGCGGGCAGGTATTCGAGCAGGCGGTGCAGGACGCGGCCGCGGGCGAGCGAGGTTTCCTCCTCTTCGGGCAGGGTTTCGCCGGGCAGGACCTTGGCCCCGCCAAGGTCGGAGGGGGAGAGGGGGCGGAGGCTGGCCGCATCGTAGGGCCGGGCGGGGCCGAAAGTGACGGGGACTGCGGCGGGCGCCGGGCCGGGCGGCGTGGCGACAAGGGGGAGGTTGTCCCAGTCATGCAGCGCGTAGCGGTGGCCCGGCCCGTCGGGAAGGTTGGTTGCGATGACGCCGGCCGTCTCCATCCCGTCGCGCACCATGGCGTGCCAGCTGTCGCCGCCCGTGCCGGTATCGCCGGCGGCGCAGACGATGAGCCAGCTTTCGGCCCGTGTCATGCCGACATAAAGCAGGCGCCGACGTTCGCGCTGCTGCGCCTCCTTTGCGGCCGCGCGGGCGGCGGCCAGGGCGGGCGGCAGCGTATCGGCGGTGCCGGCCCAGTGCAGAACATCGCCCTGGGGCAAGAGCGGGGCGTCTTTGGGCGCCTTGCGGATGGCAGTGTCGGGCAGGATGACGATGGGCGCCTCGAGCCCCTTGGCGCCGTGGACGGTCATCACCCGGATGCGGTCGGAGGCGGCGTCCATCTGGCGCTTGATTTCGAGATCGTCGGTCTGCATCCATTCGACGAACCCGGTGAGCGAGGGGATATTGCCGCCTTCGTAGGCAAGCGCCTGGGAGAGGAGCGCGTCGATGCCGTCCTCGGCCTCGGGCCCGAGGCGGGCGAGCAGGCGGCGGCGGCCGTCGTGCCGCGTCAGAAGGCGGTTGATCAGGTCGTAGGGGCGCAGGAAATCGGCGCGGGCGCGCAGGTCGTCAAGGATCGCGAGCGTTTCGAGATGGTTGGCGTGGCGCAGGGCTGTCCAGAGATAGTCCGTCTCGCCGCGGGGATGGGCGAGGGTGTAGAGGTCGGCTTCGCTCCACCCGAAGAGGGGAGAGCGCAGAGCGGCGGCGAGCGAGAGGTCGTCTTCGGGCAACGCGAGAAAGCGCAGGACGGCGCCGATGTCGCGAACGGCGAGTTCGGCGCCGACGCGCAGCCGGTCTGCCCCGGCGACGGGCAGGCCTTGCGCCTTGAGCGCGCGGATGATGGCGGCGAAGAGGTCGGAGCGGCGCTGGACGAGGATGAGGATGTCGCCCGCACGGACGGGCTGGCGGAAGGTCTGGCCCGATCTGACGATGGGGCGGGTCTCGTGGCCGATCATTCGTGCGCAGGCGGCGGCGATGCGGTCAGCCAGGATGGCGCTGTGGTGACGTTCGCCCACGGTGTCGAGGGGGTCGTACCAGGGGCGGTCCTCCCGCTCCTCGGCCACGGGGGGGATGGGGTCCCAGAGGTCGACGCGGCCGGGGAGGTCTTCGCGGAAGGCCTTGTGCGCGGGCCTGGCCTGGCCAAGGCCGTCACTGTGGCGGTCAAAGACGAAGTCCACGACGGTCAGGACGGCGGTGGCCGAGCGGAAGGAATAGTCGAGCGTGAGCGGGTTCAGTTCCTTGCCGATGCGGGCGAGGTCGGCGGTGAAATGGTCCTTCATGCGGTCGAAGGCTTCGGGTTCGGCGCCCTGGAAGGAGTAGATCGACTGCTTGAGATCGCCCACGACAAAGATCGTGCGGTCGCTGTCGGGGCGGGCGCCGATGCCGGCCGCGAATTCCTGGGCGAGGTTGGCGATGACCTGCCATTGCAGGGGGGAGGTGTCCTGCGCTTCGTCCACGAGGATGTGGTCGATGCCGCCGTCGAGTTTGAAGAGCACCCATTGCGCCACGGTGGGATCGGTCAGGAGTGCGCGGGCGCGCCAGATGAGGTCGTCGAAATCGACGAGGCCGCGGGCGGTCTTGGCCGCGTCGAGCGCGGCGAGGAAGGGGCGTGCGAAAGCGTGAAGGTCGAGCGTGCGGGCAAGCGCGGCCAGCGCGAGGCGCGGGCTGCGAGCCGATTCGACCCGGGTCATCAGCCGGTTGATGCGGTCGATCAGCGCGGGGTCGCGGTCCCGGGTGGTGCGGGTGGGAATCGCGCCGGTCTTGGCGGTGAAGGGGTTTTCCGCCTTCTCACCGGTCAGGAAGACATCCTCGAGCACCTCGAGATCGGTGAGGCTTGGGGTTTGTCCGGGCCGAAAGTGCGAGAGCTTTGCGGCGAGCTTCACATCGTTGGTCGACCCGCCACGGCAGAGTGCGGCGAGGCTGGCGAGATCGGCGGGCGTATCGGGGGCAAAGACCGAGGCGAGCAGGCTGTCTTCGGTCATCCCGAGGGGAAGGCCAAGCGCGGCAGCGATGGTGTCGCGGTCGCAAGGCGCGGTAAAGGCATCGCGGCGGGCGGCGATCCCCCGCAGGAGAGCGTCGAAATCGTCGCCGGTGAAGCCGCGCGCGACGGCGGCGAGCGCGGGGGCGGCGGTGCCGAGGGCGAGGGCATCGACCACCTCGGCCCGCAGGAGGGCTGCGGCGCGGTCGTCCATCTCGGCGAAGGCGGGGCTGACGCCGGATTCGAGCGGGAAGCGGCGCAAAAGGCCCGCGCAGAAGGCGTGGATGGTCTGGATGCGCAGGCCGCCCGGGACCTCCATCGCCTGGGCGAAGAGGCGGCGGGCGCGGGGCAGGTCCTGCGGCCGCAGGTCGGCGCCGAGGTCGGCCAGTTCGGCGGTGAGCGCGGCGTCGGGCTTCATCGCCCAGGCGCCGAGGCGCTGGAAAAGGCGGTTCTGCATCTCGGCCGCGGCGGCCTTGGTATAGGTCAGGCAGAGGATATGCGCCGGGCTGACGCCGGAGAGGAGCAGGCGGGCGACACGGTCGGTGAGTACGCGGGTCTTGCCCGAGCCTGCGTTCGCGGCGACCCAGGTGGAATGGGCGGGATCGGCGGCCTCGATCTGGCGCAGGGTGGCGGGGTGGCGGGTCATCCGACATCCTCGGGCATGGGGTCGGAGGTGTGGTCCCATTCGCCATATCGGGCGAGGTGGTCGTATCTGCCGGCGTCAGTTGTCTGGCGCGGGGCGAGGCGCGACGTGTAGCCGCGGTCGCGGCGGGACCATCTGTCCAGCAGTTGCAGAAATTCGTCCCAGATCTGCGAGGGGGGCTGTTCGGCGAGCGGGGCTGGGACGATGGCGGATTTGGCGCCCAGGCCGATATAGGCCGCGCCGGCGACGGTGCGGGGGCCGAGCGCGGGGAAGGCGCCGCGTTCGACCATTGCCGCCTCGAGCAGAAGCTGCTTGTCGAAGGCGCGCTGCTGCTTATCGGTAGGGGGCGTGCCGGTCTTGTAGTCGTAGATCAGGGCGCGGTCATCGGGGGTCAGGTCGATGCGGTCGGCCTTGCCTGTGAGGGTGAAGGCGCGGTCGGGCAGGATGAGCGTGCCGGTCTCCTCGATGAGGCGGGGGGTTCCGTGCGCGCGCCGGTCAGCTTCGGTGGCGAGGAACCAGTCGGCGATACGGTCGATCCGGGCACGCCAGAGGGCACGGACGGTGGGCCAGGGGCAGTCGGCGGCGAGGATCGCGTCGCTCGCGGCCATGAGCGCGGCGCGGGCGGCGGGGTCATCGGGGGACGGGGCGGTGTCGATGAAGCGCTGGAAGATTCGGTGGATCACCTGCCCGCGCAAAGGTGCATCGGCCGCGGGGGTGAGCGGGTCGAGCGGGCGCAGGCGCAGGATGTGGCGGGCATAGATCGCGTAAGGGTCGCGCAGCAGGTCGGTCACGGCGGTGACGGAGAGCTGTTTCGGCCGCGCCTCGGGCGGGGGTCGGGGCGAGGGGCGGCCGGCGCGGGGGACGGGGCATGCGGGTTCCGAAAGGGTGGCTGCGCGGGCAAGCCAGTCTGCGCCGCGGGCGCGCATGGCGGCGAGCGCGGCGTCGCCCTGTTGGTCTGGCAGGCCTGCGAGCAGGTTCGTGAGCCGCAGGAGCCAGCGCGACGCGACAGTCTGGGCATCGTCGGACCGGATCGGGCGGGTGAGCCAGACCTCGGGTGCGGCGATGGCCTGCATATAGTCATGCGCCGAAAGCCCGATCTGGCGTTCGGGCAACAGAAGGCCCGCCTGATGGCGCAGTGCGCGGTTGAGCCAGGGGTCGGGCTTTGGCGTGCCGGGCCAGGTGCCTTCGTTCAGCCCGCCGAGGATGACGAGATCGGCGCGGTCCACCCGCGCCTCGAGTGTGCCGCGGATCAGGATGCGGGGATGGCCGGTGTCGCGGTCACGCACCTCGCCGCCGGCGATGACGGCGGTGAAAAGCGCGGCATAGTCGCGCGGGGTCAGGGTGCCTGCGGCCTCGGCATGGCGGGCAAGGTCGGCGGTCATGGCGCGGGCACTGCGGCCCGCGGCTTCGGCCCAGAGCGCGCCGGCGGCGGAGCCGGAGGGGCCGGCGGCAAGGTCTTCGGACAGGGCGAGGTGGCGGGGGACGAGCGCGGCGAGCGGGGCCGTGGTCACGGCGGCGAGCCGGTCGAGCGCGGTCGCAACCCAGGCGGCCCAGGACGCGCGGTCGCCCTTTTCGCCCCAGGTGCGCAGGTCGGCGCCGGTGGGGAAGGGCAGCCCCTTGCGGCGGACCCAAAGCTCGAGGTCTCGGGAATGGCGCAGGTGGTCGCCCCGATCGGGGCCCGAATGACAGAGCGGATGTTTGAGCAGCGCCAGAAGCGCGCCGGCGGTCATGCTGCGGCCCATCAGGTCGGCCACCTGGCGCAGGAAGCGGCCGGGGGGCGAGAGGTCGAGCGGTTGGCCGCCGCTGTCGTCGGGGACGATATCCCAGCGGTCGAGCGCAGCGGCGACCTGGCGGGTGAGCATCCGGTCGGGGGTGAAGAGAACGGCGGTGATCCCGTCCTCGGCCGCGGCGCGCAGGCGCAGGGCGATGGCCTCGGCCTCGGCCCGGGGGGAGGGGGCTTCGACGAGGGTCATCCCTTCGGTCGCGGCGACAAGATCGCCAAGGGCGGGGCCATCGCTGCGCCACTGGTCGGTGACCGGTGCGGGGCGGAGCGAGAGCGAGACGAGCCGGTTGCGCGCGGGGCGGGCGGGGGGCGTATCGGTCCAGCGCGGGATCGCGGCGGGGGCGAGGGAGAGTGCATCGGCCAGACGCTTGAAGCGATATTGCGGGTGATCCTCGGCGGTGAGCGCGCTGTCGAGGCTGTCCCAGACAGTGGCGGGCAGGTCGGGATCGACGCCGGGCAGGATCACCGCGCCCTGGGGCAGGCGGGCAACGGTCTGGAGAAAGAGCGAGGTCGCCCCGCGCGACCCGGTCGATCCTGCGACAATCACGGGGTCGGGCGGCGGATCGGTTGCCCAGCGCACGGCAAGGCGTTCGATCACGGCGCGCTGGCGGGCTTCGCGGTCGGGCGCATCGCCTTTGGCGAAATCGGCGACGATGCGCAGGAAGCCGAGTGTGCGCGCCCAGTGGCCTGACAGGTCGGACACGTCGAGACGGGCGAAGGCATCGGGTGGGACGCCTTCACCATGCATTTCGTCCAGGAGCCGGGCGAGACTGTCGGAGAGGTCGAAGAGGGCGGCTCGGTCGGTCAGGTCGGGTTCGCGGTCAAGCAGGCCCGCGACGAGGCGGGAGAGTTCGAGCCGCCGGCGCAGGGGTGGGACGGCGGGGGGCAGGTCGGCCCCGGCGGGGTCGAGAGCGAGATCGGTGATGAGCGTGATGCGCGGCAGGAGCCGGGCGGGGCCGGTGGCGAAAGCATCGCGCAGGCGGCGCTGCATGCGGCGGGTGTTGACGTGGATGGTGACGCGGGCGCGCCTTTCGGGCGGGGCATCGCCGCGGCGGGCCAGCAGGCCGGCCGCAACCTCGGCCGCGAAATCGACGCCGGGGGGCAGTGCGAAGAGGCGGGGACCGGGTGCGGTGAAAAGCTCAGCCATGGGCCAGCATCGCCTCGGCCAGCGGGATGCTTTCGGGGCGGCCGACGTCGCACCAGCGGCCCGTATAGGCAAGGCCGTAAAGTGTGCCGCGGGCAATCATGCGGTCCCAGAGCAGGTTGAGCGAAAAGGCAGGCGCCGCGATTGTGGCAAGGTCGTCGGTGCGGATGATCTGGGCGCCGGAATAGACGTGGCCCGGCCCGCGCGCGAGGCGGCCCTGCGGATCGGTCAGGAAGTCGTCGGGGCCGATGTGGCCGATGGCCCGGTCGCGGTCAAGCAGCAGGAGAAGCCCCTCCATCCGCGCACCATCCCAGGCGGCGGCAAGGGCAGAGAGCGGGTTTTCGCCCTGCCAGACGGCATCGGAATTGA
>JBEIDZ010000149.1:0-6897 GCA_040383215.1 Paracoccaceae bacterium
AAGACTGGCGTATCAGGATCGCAGCTAAGTCTTTGATTTCTTGGCTCCGGCGGTAGGGATCGAACCTACGACCAATTGATTAACAGTCAACTGCTCTACCGCTGAGCTACGCCGGAATACCGGAGGCGCGTATAGCAACCACCCGCAACGCCGTCCAGAGGGCGGAACGCGAAAACGCAAGCCTCCGCGTCACAGCCGCTGCCAGAGGGCATCCGCTCCGCCCGGCGGCAGGGCGGCGACACGGCCCCGCCCCTCGAGATCAAGAAGATGGGCCAGCACATTGCCCGCCGCCGCCGGACGAAGGCCGGGGTCAAGGTCAGGATAGAGCAGGCCGACAAGGTCGACGATCCGCGCCGGTCCCCGGTCCAGCAGCTGCACTATTCCCGCCTCGCGCCCGCGCCGGTGGGCGGCCAGGGCGGCGATCCGTGCCGCAGGGTCAGCCACAACGGGCCCGTGGCCAGGGAAAAGCCGCGCCGCCCCGGCAAAGGCCAGCCTGTCCAGCGATGCCATGTAGTCGCCCATGTTCCCGTCCGGGGGCGCGATGACGGATGTGGCCCAGCCCATCACATGGTCGCCCGAAAAGGCGATCCCCTCCCACAAAAGGCAGAGATGGTCGCCGAGATGCCCCGGGGTGTGCAGCGCGCGCACCTCGCCCGCCGCACCGCGCCAGACCGCGCCATCGGCCAGCCCGATGTCGGGCCGGAACCCTGTGTCATGCCCTTCGGCCGTGCCCGCGATACCCTGCGCCGCGGTCCGCGTTCTGGCCCGAGCCTCGGCCCGGGTGAAGGCGAGGACCGGCGCCCCGGTCGCCCTGGCCAGCGCAGGAGCGAGCGCGGAATGGTCGCGATGGGCATGGGTGATAAAGATTGCCTCGACCCGCGCGCCGCCCGCCGCCCCGAGGATCGCGTCAAGATGCGGAGGCAGGGCGGGGCCGGGGTCGATCACCGCCAGCCGCCCGGTCCCGATGATCCAGGTATTCGTCCCCTCTCCGGTCAGGGCCGAAGGGTTTGGCGCCAGTACGCGCCTGATCCCGGGCCAGACGTCCTCTCCCATCCGATCGGTCCTTTCGCCACGGCCCCTCTGCCGCTAACTCTATGCCATGCTCACGGACTGGCTCAAACACTCCCTCCCGCGCAGCCTTTACGGCCGTGCCGCGCTGATCCTCGTGCTGCCGCTCGTGCTGCTGCAGATCGTGATCTCCGTGTCCTTCGTGCAGCGCATCTACGAAGATGCGACACGTCAGATGACGCGCGCGCTCGTCCCCGAACTGGCCTATCTGCGCGAAATCGCCAATGCCGCGCCCGATGCCGCCACGGCTGCAAACGACCTTGCCCGGACCGCGCCTGCCCTGTCGGTCGAGGTCGACCTGCCTGCCGCGGCCGCTCCGCCCGGGGCCGATGTCCGCGACCTTTTCGACCTGTCCGGACGGGCCATGATCGAGGCGCTGCGTGACGGGCTTCCCGATCTGGGCCCCGTCGACCTGTCGGACCGGCGCGAGGCGCGGCTCTGGCTTCCCACCGTCTGGGGCGACATGGGGGTGACCTTCGACCGGCGGCTTGTTACCGTTTCCAACCCCCACCAGCTGATCGTGCTCATGCTGGCCTTCGGGGCGCTGCTCGCGGCGGTCGCCTTCATCTTTCTGCGCAACCAGTTGCGCCCGATCCGCCGGCTGGCTGCGGCCGCGACCGCCTTCGGCAAGGGCCGGAGCGTCGACTACCGCCCTTCGGGCGCGACCGAGGTGCGCGCCGCCGGGACGGCCTTTCTCGACATGCGTGCGCGCATCGAACGGCAGACCCAGGCGCGGACCTTCATGCTGTCAGGCATCAGCCACGACCTGCGCACGCCGCTCACGCGGCTGCGGCTCGGGCTCGCCCTGATCGACGACCCCGAGGTGCCCGCGCTCATGCGCGATGTGGACGAGATGGGGCGGATGCTTGACAGCTTTCTCGACCATGCCCGCGGCGAGGCCGCGGACGAGGCACGGCCGGTCGCGGTCATGGCACTGCTGTCCGAGATCGTCGCCGATGCCCGCAGGGCTGGTCAGGCGGCGACGCTCCTGCCGGCGGAAGGCGAGGATCCCGGTCCGCTGCCGCTGCGACCGCTCGCGCTGCGCCGTGCGGTCGACAACCTGATCGGCAATGCGCTGCGCCACGGGACAAGGGCCGATGTCTCGGCCAGCTTTCTGGACCGGACGGTCCGGATCAGCGTGGAGGATAACGGCCCCGGCATCCCCCCCGACCAGCGCGACGAGGCGCTGCGCCCCTCCACGCGGCTTGACCCCGCGCGCAACCAGAACCGGGGCGCGGGCGTGGGCCTCGGGCTTGCCATCGTCGCCGATGCCGCGCGGATGCATGGCGGCAGCCTGCGTCTATCGCAAAGCAACCGCCTTGGCGGCCTGCGCGCCGATCTGATCCTGCCGCGCTGATCCCGGGGCCGGCAGAGGCCCCGGGATCACGCCGTCATCCCGTCAGTTGCAGGCGGGATAGTTCGCGCGGTTCGCCTCCGACACGTCGACCGGGCAGACCTCGTTGATGTTCGCTTGCGACAAGTCGGTTTCCATGACCAGCGGCTCTTCGGCGCAGGCCGACAGCAGCGGAAGCATCAGCATGAATGCGAATTTCTTCATGTCCTCATATCCCTTGTTCGCGTTTCCTTGGGGGTGTGGTGACGTCGCAGCGCCTACTGGATCGACAGGTCGATGTTGAACCCGGACGTCTGGCCCGAATCCGCCGCGTTGCCCATCTGGTAGACCCGGATCGTGTAGGTCCCGTCCGACGGCAATTGGACCGTGGTCACATCATCGCCGACCGAGCTGTTGTAGATCGCCTCGTCGCTGCTGCCGGGCGGCAGGATGTTGAAGTAGACCGCGCTCCCGCCGTCGAGCGGCATCATCTCGACGAACATCTCCTGCCCGCCGCTCGCGCAAACGCGATAATCGATGTATTCGTCACCGATGATGGTGCCGCTGATCATCGTGCCGTAGTTGCCCGCCTCGAACTGCACGTCCGAAACTGTCTGCGCCCCGGCAGCCGGGGCGAGGCCAAGCAGGCCGGCAATGAGCGCAGTCCGTGCCAGGCTGCGCCCCGGCGCTGCCGTCAGCATATCCGACATCGTCATCTGTTGTCTTCCTTTCCAGTCGCTTCGTCCGGGCGTGTTGGGCGACGTCTCCGAACCAGGCGACCCTCTCTCCCGACATGTCAACCTCTGCTGATTAAGTATGTGCGTCTGTCCGGCAAGCCCGGCAGAGGCGGTCCGAGGGTTCCGGCCGGGCCCGCCTTCAGGGTTTCCCTGCGGTTGCGCTTCCGCTATCGGCGCAATCATGGATATCGTGATTCCCGTTGCCATCCTGGCCGCGCTTTTCCTGCTCACCGGGCTCGCCGAGCCGGTCGCGGCGCGGCTCAGGCTGCCTTTTTCGGTGATCCTCGCGGGGCTCGGCATCCTGATCGGGGTCGGGGCCTCGTGGTTTCTGGCCACGGAACTGACCGACGCGCTGAACCCTGTCGCCGAGGCCATCCTTGGCCTTCCGATCACCTCGGGCGTGTTCCTGTATGTCTTCCTGCCCACGCTTCTGTTCCAGGCGACGCTCGGGATGAATTTCCGCCGCATGGCCGATGACTGGGTGCCCATCCTTGTCCTCGCCATCGTGGCTGTCGTGCTTGCCACGCTGTCGGTCGGCTATGCGCTGCACTGGTCGGCCGGGTTGCCGCTGATGGCCTGCCTGCTTCTGGGCGCGATCATCTCCACGACCGACCCTTCGGCCGTCGTGTCGATCTTCCGCTCCATCGCCGCGCCCCAGCGCCTTGCCCGCATCGTCGAGGGCGAGAGCCTGCTCAACGACGCCGCCGCCATCGCGCTTTTCGGCATCTTCATCGGCTTCGTCATGCGCGGCGTCCCCGATCCCGACCTCGTCCAGGCGCTCTGGCGCTTTCCGGTCATCCTCGCCGGCGGCGCGCTGACCGGCTGGCTGCTCGCGCGGCTCACCGGCCGGCTCTTCGGCCTGCTCGCCCCTTTCGCCACGGCGCAGATCACCGCGACCATCGCGCTGCCATACCTTGCCTTCATCATCGCCGAACAGATCGTCGGCGCCTCGGGCGTGATCGCCACCGTCGCCGCCGGCCTGACGCTCAGCATCGTCGGGCCCGGCCGCCTGCCGCCCGCGGTCTGGACGCAGTTGCGCGATACCTGGGACCTGCTCGCTCATTGGTCGGGCGCCTTCATCTTCGTGCTCGCCGCGATCCTGATCCCGCGACTCCTCTCCACCCTCGGCGCCTATGAGATCGGGCTTCTGGGCATCGTCATCCTTGCCGCCGCAGCCTCGCGCATCGCCGTGCTCTGGGGCCTCCTGCCCACGCTCAGCTTCCTGCGCCTCTCTCCCCCGGTCGAACCCGCCTACCGTGCCGCCATCCTCTGGGGCGGCCTGCGCGGTGCCGTCACCCTCGCGCTCGCGCTTGCCGTCACCGAAAACACCCTTGTCCCGCCCGAAATCCGGCGTCTCGTCGGCGTCCTTGCGACCGGCTTTGTCGTCTTCACCCTGGTCGCCCAGGGCACGACCCTGCGCCTCGTCATCGGCCGGCTCGGGCTCGACCGGCTCTCGCCGCTTGACGCGGCACTTGCCAACCAGGTCGTCGCCACCGCGCTGCAAAGCGTGCGCGAGGAGGTTGCGACCACGACCGAAAGCTATGGCCTTGCCCGCGACACCGTCCGCGCCGAGGCCAAGGCCTTTGCCGAACGCCTTGACGCCGCCGTCCGCGCCGCCGACGACAGCGAAGCCATCCTCGACCGCGACCGCATCACGCTCGGCCTGATCGCGCTCGCGGGTTTCGAACGCGAAATGATCCTCGAACGTTTCCGCGACCGCGCCATTTCCGGCGGGCTGGCCGAAGTCGCACTCTCCGAAGCCGACCGGCTGATCGAGATGACCCGGACCCAGGGCCGCACCGGGTATCGGCGCGCGGCGCGGGCGGAACTGGGTCAGGGCGGGGCCTACGGGCTTGCGGTGCGCCTGCACAACGGGTTCGGCATCTCGGCCCCGCTCGAAAGCATGACTGCCGACCGGTTCGAGCTGATGCTGATGCAGCAGCTGATCGTGAAGGACCTGCACCGCTTCATCGACAGCCGCATCCGGCGCATCCACGGCCGCCGCGTGGGTGACCTGCTGCACGACCTGCTGACACGCCGGGGCGAAGACATCGAACAGGCGCTCGACGGACTGCGTCTGCAATATCCGGGCTATGCCGAGGAACTGGAACGCCGCTTCATCCGCCGCGCGGGTCTTCGCATCGAGGAACGCGAATACGATGCCCTGCGTGACGAAGGCCTCATCGGCGAAGAGCTGCACGCCCGCCTTGACGCCGGCATCGCGCAGCGGCGGCTGCGCGCGGAACGCCGGCCAAGGCTCGACCTCGCCGTGCAGAAGGCCGACCTCATCCGCCAGTTCCCGGCCTTTGCCGAACTCGACGACCAGGCCCGCGCGCGACTTGCCCGCGGCCTCGTGACCCGCCTTGTCAGCGCGGGCGAAGTCATCCTCGCCAAGTCCGAAACACCGACCTCGGTCTATTTCATCGCGTCCGGCGCGGTCGAGATCGACCTTGGCCCAAGCCGCCTGCGCCTTGGCCGCGGAGAGATGTTCGGCCAGCTAGCCGTCCTGTCGCGCCGCGTCCGCCGGGGCGAGGTGCGGGCGATCACCCATGGCGTCCTGCTCGTCCTTGACGAGGCGCATTTCCGCCGTCTGCTGATCAAGAGCACCCCGCTGCGCGACGCGGTCCGCGACAGCGCGGTCAAGCGCGGCCTCCCGTCCGATGCGATCGACGCCCTCATTGCCTCTCCGGCCGGCACCCCGCCTGGTCCCAGACGCTGAACTCGGCCGGCCGGCGCGCCTTCAGCAGCGACTCCACCTCTGCCGATAATCCGACCTCCATGACCGGAGAGACATTGCGCCGCGGCAAAGCGTCCGGCAGCGGGCCAAGCCGCGCCGCCAGGAAGGCCAGAAACGGCCCGGATTCTTCATACCGGAACAGATGTGTCACGCCGACCCCGCCTGCGCCATCCGACACGAAGCGCGCCTGCGATCCGACGTCGGCAAAGGGCGCAGGCCGGTCACCGGCATAAGCGCGCACGAAATCGTCAAAGCTCAGGTCCCGTGTGCTTTTCGGCTGGCCCGCGATCTCCTCACGGAAGCGATAGCGATACCAGCTTGAAAGCCAGGAGACCGGCTCACGGACGACGGCGACCGTCTCGAACTCCTCTGTGCCTGCGACCTTCAGCATCGGCAGCACGAAACGGCGATACCGTGCCATCGATGCATGCTTGAGCCCGGGGGGATCGCGCAGCACAAGTGCCGCGCGCGGCGCCAGCACAGCGGCGAGCGCCGTCGTGCCCGTCTTGGGAACCGCCAGAAGGACCAGCCTTTCCTTCCAGAATACCAGCATCTTGGTCGGCCCCGTTTTTCGTTGTGATGTAAACCACTCATTAACCACGATGGGAAGAGAGTGGTCTGGCGAAATTATCTTGATTTGTTCCCGTTTTGGTCTCACATGGCAAGGAACAAGTCGGGAACGTCCACGGCAGATTGCCGGACAGGGACGCGTATGGCACAAGGAGACAGGCGATGGCAGCAGCGGCAGACCTCATCAGCATGATGGACAAGAAGACAGCGGACAAGGCCAAGGCGCTCGAAAGTGCGCTGCAGCAGATCGAGCGCCAGTTCGGCAAGGGCTCGATCATGCGGCTGGGCGGCCAGAACCAGATGGCCGAGATCGAGGCCATTTCCACCGGCTCGCTCGGCCTCGACATCGCGCTCGGGATCGGCGGGCTGCCCAAGGGGCGGATCATCGAAATCTATGGCCCCGAATCCTCGGGCAAGACGACGCTGACCCTGCATGTCGTGGCCGAGGCGCA
>JBEIDZ010000150.1:0-6886 GCA_040383215.1 Paracoccaceae bacterium
GATTTCGTCATACCGCCGAAATCCTGCGGCTCTCCGTCTCGTAGGGTGGGCGAAACTCACACGCGCGGATGAAACCCACCGCCCGCAGGACGGGGGAGGGCGTCGCCCCCGCCCGTTCCGGTCAGCGCGATGAGCTCAGGACCGCCACGATCCCGGGCAGGAGGTCGGGGTGCAGGGGAAGGGTCGGGTCCCGATAGGTCGCAAGCGGCTCTCCCTCGACCTCGGCCTTGAGCATGTGGGTGCCGCCTGCCAGATCGATCCGGCGGGCCTCGGGCAGGGCCGCGGCAAGACGATCGGCATCCTGCAGGGTGACCTGCATATCCGCGTCGCCCTGCACGATCAGGACCGGACCGCTCCAGTCGCGCGCGACGTCGGCGGGGTCGTGGGAGAAAAGGTCGCTCAAGTAGCCCTGCACGTGGGGGTGAAAGAGCGGCCTCAGACCCTCGGGCATCGACTCCGGCGCGCGGCGGCGACCGGCCTGAAGGTCGGCGACGATGGCGCGGACATCCGCCATGATCGGGCCATTGGCGGGGTTGTCCTCGATCTGGCCGATCAGGACATCGCCCAGTGGCCGGCCCGGCGTGGCCAGCAGGATCAGCCCGCTGAGTGCGGGCGGCGCATCCCTGGCGGCCACCAGCGCGACCAGCCCGCCTTCGGAATGGCCGGCGATCCAGACCGAGGGCGCAAGCGTGGCGGCAAGACCGACCCAGCCGCGCAGGTCATCGGCATAAGCGGCGATGGTGACGTCGTTGCCGTCGGGGACCGCCCCCCGGCTGCCATGCATGCCCCGCTTGTCGATACGCAGCGAGGCGATCCCGGCAGCGGCAAGCCCTTCGGCCAGACGCTTGTAGCTGTCGGTGAGAAGGCCGGTGGCAGGCTGGTTGCCGTCGCGGTCCGTGGGGCCCGAACCGGGCACGATGACGACGACATGCGCCGCCCCCGGCACCGCGATCATCCCGGCTTCGAGCGGTCCCATCGGTCCGGGGATGCGGACGGTTTCAGTCATGGCGTGCTCACTTCCGGTCCGACAGGTGCGAGGGTGGACGGGTGATCCCGGTCACGATAGTCCAACGATACCGGTTGGGAGGCGGTTTAGCCACGCTTGCATTATCCCCGCAGGCCCACCCGGACCGGCCCGCACCCGGACCGCGCAGGGCGGGTGCGGCGTCCTTTGCTCTCATCGTGCCACCGGCACCAGGGTGCGGGCGGGCATTGTCCGGCCCCGTGTGTCAGAGCCCCTGCCAGAAGGCGGTCATCTGCCAGACGATGGGCACGCCCGCAAGCAGCATGAAGGGGAAGGTGATCCCGAGCGAGGCGGTCAGGTAGATCGAGGGGTTGGCCTCGGGAAAGGTCGCCCGCACCGCGGCCGGGGCGTCGATGTAGCTCGCCGAGGCCGCCACCGCCGCCAGCACGAAGGCCGACCCCATCGGCAGGCCCGCGAATGTCGCAAGTCCGCTGACGACAAGGCCGTTGACCATCGGCATTACGATGCCGAAGGCCAGCATCCGCCCGCCGACCCGGGCGAAGTCCTTGAGTTGTCGTCCCGCGGTCATCCCCATTTCGAGCAGGAAGAGCACGAGCACACCGCGGAAGAGGTCGACGAAGAAGGGCTCGATCCTGGTGAAGTTCGCTTCGCCCGAGGCGGCGCCGATGACAAGGCCGCCGCTGAGGAGCAGGAGGCCGCGCCCGCGCAGCGTCTCCATCAGGAGCGAGCCGAGCGGCACGCCCCGGGTGCCCGCGGACCGCGAGAGCGCGAAGCGGCCGTAGAAGAGCGCGACGAGGATGCCGAGTTCCATCAGGGCGACAAGGCCGGTGACATAACCTTCCATCGGCATGCCCGCGGCTTCGGCATAGGAGCGGGCGACGATGAAGGTGACCGAGGAGACCGAGCCATAGAGGGCCGCCACCCCTGCGGCATCGACGATCGACAGAGAGATGACGAAGCGCGCGACGAGGAAGAGGATGAGGGGGATGAAGATCACGACGAGGAGCGTGACGATGGCCGCGCCGGTCACGTTGGTCAGATCGGCGGTCGCAAGTTCGCGTCCACCCTGCAGGCCGATCGAGAAGAGGAGGAAGATGGCGAAGATGCGGATCACCGGTTCGGGGATTTCGAGGTCCGACCGGATCAGCGTGGCCAGGATGCCAAGCAGGAAGGCCAGCGTGATGGGCGAGACCAGGTTTTCGATGAGGATGCTGTCCATGGGCGGTCTCCGTTTGGGCGAAGCGCTTGTGCATCGGCCCTGTTGAAAGGAGAAACAGGAAGTTTATGTCAGATTGATCGGTGATATTGATAGGTTGGCTGAGATGCATGATGTCGATACCCCGGTCCTGCGGACCTTCCTCGCGCTGGCCGAGACGGGGAGTTTCTCGCGCACGGGCGCGCGGGTCGGGCGGTCGCAATCGGCGGTGTCCGAGCAGATCCGCAAGCTCGAGGAGATGGTCGGGCGGCGGCTGTTCGAGCGGACGACGCGCAGCGTGCGGCTGACCGCCGAGGGGGAGCAGTTCCTGGTCCATGCCCGCGCGATGGTGGCGCAGGCCGATGCGATGCTCGCGCGCTTTCGCGCGCCCGAGATCGCGGGCGAGGTGCGGTTCGGCAGTCCGGAGGATTTCGCCTCGGCCTATCTGCCCGATATCCTGGGCGTCTTTGCCGCCGCTCATCCGGCGGTCGAGCTGCATGTGAGCTGCCAGCTGACGCTTCCGCTCCTGGAAGAATTCGAGGCGGGCGGGCAGGACCTGATCATCATCAAGCAGGACCCGGCGCGGCCGCATGCGGGGGCGCGGCCGCTCTGGCGCGAGCGGCTGGTCTGGGTGGCGGCTCCCGGGCTGGCGGCGGATTTCGGGGCGGCGGGCCGGGGGCGCAGTCTGCCTCTGGTGCTGAGCCCCGCGCCTTGCGTCTATCGTTCGCGCGCGACGCGCACGCTCGAGACGGCGGGGGTGGGCTGGAGCGGGGTCTTCACCTCGCCTTCGTTTGCGGGGCAGGCGGCGGCGGTGCGGGCGGGGCTGGGCTATGCGGTGATGCCGCGGGCGATGGTGCCGGCGGAACTGGCGATCCTTGAGGACTGGCCGGGGCTGGCCGAGGCCGAGATCGCGCTTCTGGGCCAGGCGCGGCTGTCACCCGCGGCGGCGGCGCTGGCCGAGTTCGTGGAGGACCGTGTCGTCCGCCGGCAGGTGCAGCCCGGGCGCGGCGGGTAAAGCCGGGAGAGGCGGGCGCGGATTGCACCCGGACGCGTGGTTTGCGCCCGGACACGTGGGTTTCACCCACCCTACGCAACCGATCAGACCGGAGACACCCAGGCGCGCATCCCTCGCGTCGCGCGAAGGGCCTTCACCCGGGCGCGTGGGTTTCACCCACCCTACGATTGCGTCACGCCGTTCACGGAGTTCTTGCCATAGACCTTGGCGCAGTTCGGGCAGGTCGTGTAGTAGAACCAGATCGCCCTGGCGGGATGGCCGCGGGCGGCGGCCTCCTCTTCAAGCTGGCGGTGCCAGTGGCGGACTTCGGAATAGGGTCCCTCGAAGACGCGGGTGGTGAAGTCGCCCGAAAGGGTGGTCATCTCTTCGTCCGGGACAGGTCCGGTGACGGCGAAGAGGTGTTCGCCGCGGAAGGCCGAGAGGTCGCGGCTGAGCACCAGCGACTGGTGCGGGTCGAGTGCGCCGGCCTTGGTCGCGTGGCCGAGGGCACGGGTGAAGACGGGTCCCATGTCGAGCGGCAGATGCGCGATGCTGTGCGTGGTGGCGCGCAGGAAGGGTTTGTCTTCGAAATGCAGTTCTGCACCCTCCCAGCCTTCGGGGTTGAAGCGGGCGCAGCAGCCGGTGAGGTTCACGCTGTCGTCGAACAGCGGCAGGCGGTTGGTGTCCATGGTGCACCTCCTTTTTTTGGCAGACTGCACCGCCGGTGCGGCGTCTGCCTTGACGCAGGTCAAGGCCGGACCCGGCGGTCTGCGGCGCCGGATTGTCATCCCTGCGCGCGATGGTTAATGAAACCGGCGCGCGCCCCGAGGGGGGCAGACAGAAAGCGAGGAATGCACATGTCAGATCTGATCGTCGTTTCCTTTCCCGACGAAGCCACGGCCTTTGACCTCAGGGCCGCGCTCGTCAAGCTGCAGAAGGATTACCTCATCGAGATGGAGGATGCCGTCGTCGTCACCAAGTCGGCGGATGGCAAGGTCAAGCTGCACCAGGCGGTGAACCTGACCGCCGTGGGCGCGGTGGGCGGCACGTTCTGGGGCACGCTCGTGGGGCTGATCTTCCTCAACCCGCTGCTGGGTGCCGCGGTGGGGGCGGGTGCGGGCGCCATGTCGGGCGCCTTGTCGGACGTGGGTGTCGAGGACCGCTTCATGAAGGAGGTGGGTGCCTCGCTCGAGAACGGGGGTGCGGCGGTGTTTGTCCTGGTGCGCAAGGTCACCGGCGACAAGGTGCTGGCCGGGCTCGAGGAGTTCCGCGCCAAGGGCAAGATCGTGCAGACCTCGCTCAGCGCGGATCAGGAAGAGAAGCTGAAGGCGCTGATCGAGGGCGCGCCGAAGGCGTGAGAACGACCCCGGGCCAGTTGGGCCTGACGGTCACGCGCGCGGCAGCGGACCGGTGGAGGGGCCGGGGCGCCGTTGTGCGGCCCGGCTTGACGCAGGCCGGGCCGACGGGGCTTATGACGGGATGGCACGTGCGCGAAAGACAGCCGCAGAGAAGACAGGTCCGCGCAGGAGCGGCCAGGGCGCGACCCGCCGCGATGCATCCGCGGCGGAGCGGAGCAGTGCGGACGGCGGCGAGCCTGACGGGGCAGGGACCGGGGTGCCGGGCCGGCGGTCGCGGCAGGCAAGGCGCGCGCGGCGGCGGCGGGTGCCGGCGCTGGGGCGCTGGATCGGGCGGGGGCTTCTTGCCGTGATGGGGCTGGTGATCCTGGTCATCGGTCTTTTCGCGGTCGTCGATCCGCCGGCGACGCCCTACATGCTGGCCGAGCGCGGGCGGCTGGGTGCGATCGAGAGGGAATGGGTGGATTTCGCCGACATTGCCCCGGCGATGGGCCTGTCGGCGGTTGCGGCGGAAGATGCCAATTTCTGTCTGCACTGGGGGCTGGATGTCGGGGCAATCCGCAGCGCCCTGGCCGAGGGGGGCGACCGTGGCGCATCGACCATCAGCCAGCAGGTGGTGAAGAATGTCTTCCTCTGGCATGGGCGGTCCTGGCTGCGCAAGGCGCTGGAGGCGGGGCTGACACCGCTGGTCGAGGCGGTCTGGACCAAGCGCCGTATCCTTGAGGTCTATCTGAACGTGGCCGAATTCGGCGAAGGCGTGTTTGGCGTCCAGGCGGCGGCGCGGCATCATTTCGGGGTATCGGCGGCGGAACTGACCGGGCGGCAGGCGGCGCTTCTGGCCGCGGTCCTGCCCGATCCCAAGGGGCGTTCAGCCTCGGACCCGTCGGCTTTCGTGGCGCGGCGGGCGGGCCGGATCGCCGATGGCGCGGCGACCATTGCCGCGGACGGACGCGCAGCCTGTTTTGCCGGCTGAGGGGGCATTGATCGCGGCGCCCGGCTGCGGCATGGAGGGCGCGTGCCGCCGGAACGGATCGCCATGAACCGACTTTACCACTATCCGCTGTCGCCTTTCTGCCGGAAGGTCAGGCTGTCGCTGGCCGAGAAGCGGATCGAGGTGGAGTTGGTCGAGGAGCGGTATTGGGAGCAGGATGCCGACTTCCTGCGCCGCAACCCCGCCGGCAAGGTGCCGGTCCTGAAGCTGGGCAACCGCACGATGGCCGAGAGTGCGGCGATCTGTGAATATATCGAGGAGACCTGCCCTTCGCCTCCGCTGATGCCGAAAGATCCGGACGGGCGCTATGAGGTGCGACGGCTGGTCAACTGGTTCGACGACAAGTTCCACGAGGAGGTGACGCGCAAGCTGATGGGCGAGCGCGTCTTCAAGAAGGTGATGGGCGGGGGCTATCCCGACAGCGCCAATGTCAAGGCTGGGGCGAAGGCGATCAAGTTCCATCTCGACTACATGGCGTGGTTGCTGGAGCAGCGGCGCTGGCTGGCCGGCAACGAGATGACGCTTGCCGATTTTGCCGCGGCCGCGCATCTGTCCTGCCTCGACTATATCTCGGACGTGGACTGGAACCGGTCGGACCTGGTCAAGGACTGGTATGCCAAGATCAAGTCGCGGCCGGCCTTCCGGTCGATCCTGGCGGATCAGGTGCCGGGGTTCCGGCCGCCGCCGCATTAGCCCGACCCCCATTTCGGAGGGCGCGGGCTGGGGGGGGGGCGCCGCCCCCCCGCCGCGCCGCGGCTCCCCCCGGGGATGTTTGGGGACAGAAAATGAGCTGAAGGAGCGGCTTCGGGCCGAGGCCCGCGCGGCGGGCTTTGCCGCGATGGGCATCTGCCGGCCCGATGCGATCCCTCACGCCGCGGGGCGGCTGGCTGCATTCGTCGGGGAAGGGCGGCACGGGCAGATGGGCTGGATGGCCGAGCGGATGGAGTGGCGCGGCGATCCGGCGGCGCTGTGGCCGGCGGCGCGGTCGGTCGTGATGCTGGCCGAAAGCTATGCGCCGCGGCACGACCCGCTGGCCGTGCTGGAGCAGCCCGACCGGGGGGCGATCAGCGTCTATGCGCAGGGGCGGGATTACCACGATCTGGTCAAGGCGCGGCTGAAGCGGGTCGGGCGCTGGCTGATCGGGGCCGCGCCGGGGACCGAGATCAAGGTCTTTGTCGATACCGCGCCGGTGATGGAAAAGCCGCTTGCCCAGGCGGCGGGGCTGGGCTGGCAGGGCAAGCATACCAACCTGCTGGGGCGGGACTTCGGCAACTGGGTGTTTCTGGGCGCGATCTTCACCACGCTGGCGCTGCCGCCCGATGAGCCCGAGCGCGATCATTGCGGGTCCTGCCGGGCCTGTCTGGAC
>JBEIDZ010000151.1:0-6875 GCA_040383215.1 Paracoccaceae bacterium
CCCAGACTTCAACCGGCCTACTGAGGCCCACCCCGGCACGGGGGGCTCTGCCCCCCGTGCCTCCCCCCAGTTTCGCGGACCACAAGGACAGGCAGCACACGGCAAGACCCGATGGACCATCCCCTCGCCCTCACGATTGCTGCGATCTTTCTCTGGTGGTTCTTCACCGGGGTGATCCTGATCGCTGTGCGCTGGGCCGACCGTCAGGGCGGGGCTGCGCACGGGATGGTCGTGCTTGCCGGCGTGCCCTTCCTCGCGCTCGGGGTGGCCGGCGTTATCACCTCGCTGCCGGGCGCCTCGGTCGCGGCCGTCTATGCCGGCTTTCTCGGCGCGCTCGCCATCTGGGGCTGGATCGAACTCGCCTTCCTGGCCGGCATCGTCACCGGGCCCGAACGGCGGCCCTGCCCGCCGGGACTGACGGGGGGCGCACGTTTCCTGCGCGCCTGGAACACGGTCGCGCATCACGAACTGGCCCTCGCGCTCGGGCTGCTGGCTATTCTCGCCATGTCGTCCGGCGCCGAGAACAAGGTCGCGCTCTGGACCTATCTCATCCTCTGGGTCGCCCGCGTCTCGGCCAAGCTCAATCTCTTCTTCGGCGTGCCGCGGATCAATGTCGAATTTGTCCCCGCCCGGCTTGACCACATCAAGGGCTATTTCCGGCAGGGACAGGTCACGCCGCTCTTTCCGCTCGCGATCACCTTCCTGACCTTTGCGACAGGCTGCTTCATCGAACGCCTGATTGCAGCGACAGACCCCGTGTCGGTCGCCGCGCATACGCTCCTCGCCGCGCTGGCCGCACTGGCCCTGCTCGAACACTGTCTCATGGTCCTGCCCCGGCCCGAGGCCAAGCTCTGGCGCTGGATGCTGGCCGAAGGCCGCGCCCCCCGTTCACCCCTTTCGTCCGACCACCGCAGAAAGTCACCGCGATGAACTTCGACGCCCTCTTCACCGAACAGCTCGACACGCTCAAGGCCGAAGGCAACTACCGCTACTTCGCCGAGCTCGAGCGCCAGGCCGGCAAGTTCCCGCGCGCCGCCCGCCACGCCGGCGGGACCGTAATGGATGTCACCGTCTGGTGCTCGAACGACTATCTCGGGATGGGCCAGCACCCCAAGGTGATCGAGGCGATGTGCGAAGCCGTTCGCCGGACCGGCACTGGCGCGGGGGGCACGCGCAACATCAGCGGCACCAACCACGACCACCTCCTGCTCGAACGCGAACTGGCCGACCTGCACGGCAAGGAGGCGGCGCTTCTCTTCACCTCGGGCTATGTCTCGAACTGGGCCGCGCTGTCGACGCTCGGCTCGCGGCTGCGCGATTGCATCATCCTGTCGGATGCGGGCAACCATGCCAGCATGATCGAAGGCATCCGCCATTCCCGCGCCACAAAGGTGATCTGGCGCCACAACGACGTCGCCGATCTCGAGGCCAAGCTGCGCGCCTGCCCCGCCAATGCACCCAAGATCGTCGCCTTCGAATCGGTCTATTCGATGGACGGCGACATCGCCCCCATCCGCGAGATCGTCGAGGTGGCCGAGCGCTATGGCGCGATGACCTACCTCGATGAGGTCCATGCCGTCGGCATGTACGGCCCCCGCGGCGGCGGCGTGTCCGAAGAACAGGGGGTGGCCCGCCGCATCACGCTGATCGAGGGCACGCTCGGCAAGGCTTATGGCTGTGTGGGCGGCTACATCACCGGATCGGCTGCGCTCTGCGACTTCATCCGTTCCTTCGCCTCTGGCTTCATCTTCACCACTGCGTTGCCCCCTGCCGTTGCGGCCGCGGCGCGTGTCTCGATCGCGCATCTCAAGCAGTCCGATACCGAACGCCAGGCCCAGCGCCGGCAGGTCGCCCGGCTGCGTGGCGCACTTGACCGGGCGGGTATCCCGCACATGCGCAACGACAGCCACATCATCCCCGTGCTCATCAAGGACCCGGTCAAGTGCAGGATGCTGGCTGACTATCTGATGGAGGAATGGGGTATCTATGTGCAGCCGATCAACTACCCCACCGTGCCAAGGGGGACTGAACGCCTGCGCTTCACGCCCTCGCCGCTGCACAGCGATGCCGATATAGATCATCTGATGGCCGCGCTTGTCAGCCTCTGGAAGCAATGCGCCATCGCCCATGCAGTCGCCTGACAGGCCCGGCGTGGATCGGGAGAGTTTGTTGCTCTTGGGGCTGGACCCCGCGTCCGGTTCGGCTATCTTTCCGCGCGACTGGGGCAAACGGTCCATGGCGTCCTGCCGCGATCTGGCGGGACGCGCAACTCACAAGGGAGACTCTGAATGAAGCATCTGACACTCGCCGCCGTCATGGCGCTGATGTCGGCCCCCGCCTTCGCGCAGGATGTCGCTGCCGGGCAGGAACAGTTCGAACGGCAGTGTGTTGCCTGCCACGTCGTCGTCAATGATGCGGGTGAAACGCTCGCCGGGCGCAATGCCAAGACCGGTCCAAACCTCTATGGCATTGTCGGAAGGACCCCAGGCTCCTATCCGGACTTCAAATACGGTGAATCGATAGTCGCCTATGGCGCGACTGGCGCAGTCTGGGGCGAGGAGAACTTCCTCGCCTATATTCAGGACCCGACCGACTTCCTGCGGACCGCGCTCGACGACCGGCGTGCTCGCGGCAAGATGGCCTTCCAGGTCCGCGACGAACAGGAAGCACGTGACATCTACGCCTACCTCGCGTCGCTTGCGCAGTGACGTGCATCTGACCGGCAGCCAAGGCGGAACGCGACCGTGGTCGACTGGATCGACCGTTGACATTGCGCCAGCCACGGCACCGCACGACATGACCCGCGCCAAAATGGCGCGGGTTGTTCTCTCTTAGCCGGTCCACCATCCCATGCCGCCGCCAGCGGAGACGATACCGGACGAAGCAATAGCTCCGACACCGCCGGCGCCACAGGATGGCGCCATGACGCTCGTCATTCTCATTCCCAATCCGGGTCTTGTCGCGACGCCGTTCTTTTCCTCCGTGATCGGTCTGACTCAGGACCTTCGCAGCCGCTCCGTCCCCTTTGCCGTCAAGACATATGAGTTTTCCGACATCATGATGTCGCGGAACTATCTGATGTCCTATTTCCTGTCGAACCGCCGGTTCACCCATGCACTTCTGCTTGATTGCGATCTGGAATTCGGCCGGACCCAGTTTTTCAGGCTCAAGGACTTCGGCAAGGACTGCATGATTGCGCCCTACCCCCGGCGCCAGTTGTCAGTCCGGAAACTGGAAAAAGAGATCGAGGCAAACCTCCTTCGCCCCGAAGGCGAGAGGCTTTCGCCCGATGACGTGTTTGCCCGTGCCGTCGGCCATGTCGTGCAGCGAGGCTCCTCCCGCCCTGGCTGGAAGCCCCGGCAGGAGGGTGGTTTCGTGACCGTACCCGGCGCCGGGATGGGTTTCACCCTCATCAGTCGCCGCGTCCCCGAAGCAATGGTGGCAGCAGGTGTGGTCGACGCATATCCGGCGCAGGGAAAGCTGCCGATCTATTCGGACGCGCCCGAATTCTACAACTTCTTTGGCCACAGCGTCTCGGCGGACGGCGCGATCATCCTCGGCGAAGATCAGAGCTTCTTTCACCGCTGGATATTCGGGTGCGGTGGTGACGTCTGGGCCGATACCACCGCGCGCCTCGTGCATCACGGCCAGTTTGGTTTCCGTGGTCATTACGGCGCGGAATGACCCGAGTTGCCGTCAGGACGGAAGCACCAGTCTCGCGCTCTCATAGCCCGATCTTGTCCAGTGGCGGGCCGGGGAAGCGGCTGAACTCCGGCGCCCCCTCAGGTGCGCCGATCAGGTCGCGCACCGCCCTGACCGCCTGATCGATCGCCGAATGGGCATAGGCATAGGCTCCTGAATCCGAGTTGGCGATAGCGATCCGGCCCCAGGGTTGCCGAGCTGTCTCGATCGGCAGCGGCCCGTCCGGCCAGAACTGGTCCCAGGGGCGCATGTATTCATAGGCATAGCCATGGCTCCACCGGTTGCAGGTGATGCCTTCGATGTCGGTCGCCGGGTCGAAACTCGTCCCCGCCAGCGCCCGTGCCAGAAGATCGCGGATCGACCGCTCCATCTCCTCGAAGCTCAGCGATACTAGCTGCCGCTTGCCCGCCAGAGCCTGTTCGCGCGACGGGAGCCCCGGTTCGACCAGCACCTTGGACAGATGCAGGATCACCGGGTCCTCCGGCGTATCGGCAAAGCGGTAGTCGCCCATCGACACCGGAAAGTCGATCTCGAACCCGCTCCAGAAATTGCCGTGCGCCCGCACTCCGTCGATCTTGAGCTCGTCGAGCGCCTTCCAGTTGCGCAGCTGCACATTGGTATAGATCAGCGGCACCTTCTGCTGGTCGTTCAGCGCTGCAATCTGCGCCTCGCCCAGTTCATCGGTCAGGTAAGGAATGACCCTGTGCCAGCAGGCCAGCACCACATGCCCCGCCCGGACGGTGGCAAGCCCGCCATTTGCCCCGGCATAGGTCACCGTGACGCCTTCGGCCGTGGCGGGATCGCCGTCATGGGCCACCTTGACCACGGTGGAATTCAGCCGCAGCCGCACCGGATTGTCCGCCAGATCAAGCTGCGCATAATCCGCCGTCGCGGTGGCAAGGTCCTCCATCGTCGTCCCGCCCAGCGCATTCGGGATCATCGCCCGCACCAGCGCACGGGCGATCCCCGCATTGCCGTCCGGGAAGTGGTAGATGTAGTCATCCGGGTCGGTAAAGGCGAGCCGGCCCGACGGGCTGTGGTACTTGGACACCGCTTCGCCCAGGTCCATCCCGTCGAATCCCGGGTTCCAGTTCCCCCGCGCATCGAGCGCGGTCGTCGCATCGATCCCCACCCCGAAATAGCCGGTGGTCGAGGTCTGAAAGTAATCCACGACCTGAGGATCGGCCTTCACATGATCGAGCAGAAAGTCCTTGTAGGTGATCCGCGCCAGCAGATCGAGCCGCTCTTCCGGCGTCATGTCCGGCAGATAGTCGCGCGGCGCATCGATAAGTTCGATGAGGTCGGCCTTCGCCTTGTCGTTCATCGGGGTCTGGTTGACCCAGTCGGCCGTTTCGCCCGAGCGGATCACGAGCCTGTCCACGCCCCATTTTGCAGCATCGAAGAATACCGCCGAGGACAGTCCGCGGTCATCCGACCAGGCCTGGTCATAGAATTCCTCGAACCGGGCAGGCTCGATCCCCACATCCGCCAGAAGCTGCGTCACTGCCGGGCTGAAATAGCTTGGCGTCTGCATCGACTGGCTGCCGCCATAGCCGATCAGGATCTTTCCTGACGACGTGGTGAATTCGTTGCGTTTGGCATGGCCGCCGAAATCCTCCAGCGGATCGATGATCAGGATGCGCGCCTCGGGGCGCTGCTGGCGCCACAGGAACGCGGCCGAAAGGCCCGAGATGCCGGCGCCGACGACCACCAGATCATAACTCTCTCCGGTCTCTGCCACTGCGGGGTTGGCGGCCCAGAAACTGCCGTCACGGATCGCGTGCATCACGTTCTGTGCCGCATCCGTCTGTCCTCGCAGGCCCGTGCCCGCCGGCGGATAGACCGCCGCATCGACCCCGGCCTCCTGCGCTGCGGCGGGCAGGCCATAGGCGCCCAACATCGTCCCGCCGATGGCCAGCGCAACCCCGTCCAGGAAATCGCGCCGCGTGATCGCGCGGTCCATGCCCAGCTTTCTGTCACGATCCGACCATGCCATCTTTGTCGTCCCTTCCCCCTTGTGCATGCAGCGATGTTGCCCCGGACCGTGCCGGCATGGCAAGTCTGCTGGCAGGGACCGGCAAACGCCGGCTCGTGCCGCGGACGGTCTGTCAGGGCCGTCCGCACCGCGAAAGGGAACCGCCATGGGACTTGACGCCTTCTCCCTCTCGGGCCGCACGGCACTTGTCACCGGCTCCTCCCGCGGCATCGGCCTCACGCTCGCCCGTGCGCTTGCCGGCGCCGGAGCAGCCATCGTCCTGAACGGGCGCGATGTCGCGGCGCTCGACCGTGCCGCTGTCACGCTGGCGGCCGAGGGGGCAGAGGTCCACCTCCTGCCCTTCGACGTGACAGACCATGCCGCCGCCCGTGCCGCTATCGACGGGTTCGAGGCGCAGACAGGCCCCATCGACATCCTCGTCAACAATGCCGGCATCCAGCACCGCGCCCCCCTCCAGGACTTTCCGGCCGAGGCGTTCGAGCGGCTTTTGCAGACCAACGTCGCGAGCCTCTTTCACGTCAGCCAGGCGGTAGCGCGCCACATGATCGGCCGGGGGCGGGGGCGCATCATCAACATCGCCTCGGTGCAAACCGCGCTCGCCCGCGCCGGGATCGCCCCCTATACGGCCACAAAGGGGGCGGTCGGCAACCTGACCAAGGGGATGGCCGCCGATTGGGCGCGGCTGGGCCTGAACTGCAACGCCATTGCGCCGGGCTATTTCAAGACCGACCTCAATACCGCGCTGTGGCAGGACCCCGCCTTCACCGCATGGCTCGAGGCGCGCACCCCTGCCGGCCGCTGGGGCCGGCTCGAGGAACTGGGCGGCGCTGCCGTCTTTCTCGCCTCTGACGCGGCGAGCTTTGTCAACGGTCATGTCCTCTATGTCGACGGCGGCATGACCGCCACGGTGTAACAGCACTGCCGGGGCGGGGTCATGCGCCCTGCGCCTGTCACCACATTGCGAGACTGACCCGTGCCCGCCGACCCCTGGTTCCTGCCTGCCCCGCCCACCGACGATGACCCGCCGCTCCCGCGCGCGGACCGCCGCCCGCTGGCCGATCCTGCCCTCTGGCGGGCGGCACAGGCCGATTGCGCGCCCGAACTCGCGCAGGCGGCCTTCCGCTTCGGCCTGCTTTCGGCCCGGATCGCGGCTCTGCCTGACGGCTACACCACCCGC
>JBEIDZ010000152.1:0-6862 GCA_040383215.1 Paracoccaceae bacterium
GAGGGCGAAAACGAGAAAGACCACCATGACGATTTCGGTCCCGATGCCAGCGGTCGAGAGATGGGTGCCGCCGATCGGCGAAATGCCCGAGGTCGACATCACCGCCATCGCGTGGCAAGCGGCGACGAAAGCGCCCTCTCCGGCCAGGACCAGCAATGTCCAGAGCAGGAGCGTCAGGCCGGCATAGACCGGCACGAGCCGGAAGCCCAATCTGGCGAGCCGGTCGGCGCTGTCGCCCGTGCGCGTGCCGGGGCTGTCCTCGCGCAGACGGTTGACGGCGACCGTCCCGCTGCGGACTTCGAAGCCGCCAAGGTTGAGCGGCGCGAGGATCGACACGGCCATGACCCAGACCAGCATCCCGCCAAGCCAGCCCGCAAGCGCCCGCCAGAGGTGGAAGGTGGGAGCGATCCCGGCGGGACTGTCAAAGAGTGTCGCCCCGGTGGTCGTGAAGCTTGACAGCATTTCGAACCAGGCATCGAGAAGGCCGATCCCGGGCAAGGACCACAGCAGCGGCAGCGCGAAGAGGAGCGGCAGGAGCGAGAAGGCCGCGAAAAGCGCCGAAAGCTGGCTGCGGGCAAGGGAACCGGTGCGGGAGCCGCGGGTGGCCAGCCCCAACAGCAGGGTGAGCATCCCGCCCACGATGGCGCCGAGCAGGAATGCCTTCGCGATGGCCGTTTCATTGCGGATGAGGGCATGGGCAACGGGGACCAGCATCGCGGCCGAGCCCACACCCGTCACGAGGACGAAGAAGGGGAGCCTGGAGAGTGCGGCAAGCATCAGAAGAAGTCGATCGAGACCTGCAAGAGGCGCTCGACTTCGGGGACGTCGCTGGCCATTGCGAAGATGACGATGACATCGTCTTCGTCGATGCGGGTGGCGCCGGTGGGTTTTTCGTAGCGGCCCTTCTTGAGCATGCCGGCGACAAGCACGCCTTCGGGAAAGCCGATGTCGCGGATGCGCCGGCCGGCAAGCGGCGAGGTCGAGAGGACCTGGGCTTCGATCATCTCGGCTTCGGCATCGCCGATGGAGTAGACCCAGCGGACCCGCCCATGGCGGATGTGGCGCAGGATCGAGGAAACGGTGGTCGCGCGCGGGTTGATGTAGGCGTCGATGGCCAGCGGCCCCATCAGCGGCACGAGCGTGGGGTCGTTGACGAGGCAGATCGCCATCTTGCAGCCCATCTCCTTGGCGCGGACGGAGGCGAGGAGGTTGGTCTTGTCGTCATCCGTGACCACGAGCACGGCATCGGCGCTGGCGATGCTTGCCTCTTCAAGCAGGGCGGAGTCGAGCCCGTCACCATGCAGGACGATGGTACGGTCCAGCGCATCTGCCGCCTGTTCGGCCCTGGCACGGTTGCGTTCGATCACCTTGACGCGGATGCGGCGGGGACTGTGTTCGAGCGCGCGGGCGACATAGAGGCCGACATTGCCGCCGCCGATGATGACGACGCGGTCCTGGCGGGCATTGGCCTTGCCGAAGATGTCGAACGTGCGGGGGATGTCGTCGACATGGCTGAAGACATAGCACTGATCGCCCGCGAAAATCTGGTCATCGGCCGCGGGGGCGAAGAGCCGCCCTTCCCGGCGGATGCCGACGACGATGGCGCGCAGGGTCGAGAAGAGGTCGGTCAGCTGGCGCAGCGGCGTGTTGATCACCGGGCAGTCGTCTTCGATGGCGATGCCGATGAGCAGGGCCTTGTCGTCAAGGAAGCTCTCGGTATCGAAGGCGGCTGGCGCGCCGAGCCTCTGGAGCGCGGCTTCGGCGACTTCCTTTTCGGGGCTGATGATGACGTCGATGGGCAGGTTGTCGCGGCGGTAGAGGTCGGCATATTCCGCCGCGAGATAACTTTGCGCGCGCAGCCGCGCGATCTTGCGCTGCACGCCGAAGACGGAATGGGCCACCTGGCAGACGACCATGTTGACTTCGTCCGAATAGGTGGCGGCGACGACCATGTCGGCGTCGCGCGCGCCGGCGCGGTCAAGCACGTCGGGATAGCTCGCAAAGCCCGCGACACCCTGGACGTCGAGCGTTTCGGTCGCGCGGCGCACGAGATCGGGGTTCATGTCCACGATGGTCACATCGTTTCTCTCACCCGCAAGGTGCCGGGCGATCTGCCAGCCCACCTGCCCGGCACCGCAGATGATGACCTTCATCCCTGTCCCCCCGGGGAGTTGAACACCGGGTTTCTGACAGACCCGCCCGGGGCGGTCAATTCATCCGGCGGTGCGGCCATCAGGGGCGGGCAGGTCAGTCTTCGTCGAAATAGGCCATGCGGCCACCGCCCTTTGCCCCGGTCACGACGCCAAGGCTCTTGAGCTTGCGGTGCAGGGCGGAGCGTTCCATCCCGACGAAGCTCGCGGTGCGGCTGATGTTGCCGCCGAAGCGGTTGATCTGGGTGAGCAGGTATTCGCGTTCGAACAGTTCGCGCGCCTCGCGCAGGGGGAGGGTCGCGAGCCCGCCGGAGAGCACCACCCTGCCCTCTTCGGCGTCGCTGTCATCGACGGCCGGAAGTTCGCGCGCAGAGATGTCGCCGTTTCCTTCGCCGAGGATCAGGACGCGTTCGATGACGTTGCGCAGCTGGCGGACATTGCCGGGCCAGACCATCGTCTGCAGGAGCGCGCGCGCGTCATCGCCGAGGCGCCGCAAGGGCAGGCCCTGGGTCCGGTTGAGCACGCCGATGAAATGGTCAGAGAGCAGCGGAATATCCTCGCGCCGATCCTCGAGGCTCGGGACATGGATCGGCACGACATTGAGCCGGTGGTAGAGTTCCTGGCGGAAGAGCCCTTCGCGGATGGCGGCTGTCAGATCGCGGTTGGTCGAGGAGATCACACGCAGGTCGACCTGGACCTTGTCGGCGCCGCCGACGCGGGCGAATTGCTGGTCGACGAGGACGCGCAGGATCTTGGACTGGGTGCCGAGCGGCATGTCGGCGATTTCGTCGAAATAGATGATTCCGCCGTGGGCCTGTTCGAGCAGGCCCTTTTCGATGCCGCGTTCGGCGGATTCGCGGCCGAAGAGCACCTCCTCCATCCGGTCGGGGGCGATCGAGGCGGAACTGACCACGACGAAGGGCCCCGCGGCGCGGTTCGAATGGGCGTGGATGTAACGTGCCGAGGTTTCCTTGCCCGAGCCGGGCTGGCCGGTGAGCATCACGCGCCCGTTCGATTTCGTGACCTTGTCGAGCTGTGCGCGCAGACTGCGGAAGACGCCGCATTCGCCCAGCATCTCGGCCGGCTGACTGTCGCCGCGCTTGAGTGCGGTGTTCTCGCGCCGCAGGCGCGAGGTTTCCATCGCGCGTTTGATCACGACCATGAGCTGGTCGATGTTGAAGGGTTTTTCGATGAAGTCGTAGGCCCCCTGCTTGATCGCCGCGACCGCGATCTCGATATTGCCATGACCCGAGATGATGACGACCGGAATGTCGGCATGGTCGCGGCGGACCGTCTTGAGGATGTCGATCCCGTCCATCCTGCTGTCCTTGAGCCAGATGTCGAGGATCATCAGCGAGGGTGGATCCTTGACGATCTCGGCCATGCATTGTTCCGAGTTCGAGGCGAGCCGTGTGGTGAAACCTTCGTCGCGGAGTATGTCGGAGATCAGTTCGCGGATGTCGCGTTCGTCATCGGTGATCAGGATATCGCCCATCATTGCCTCAACTTGCAGCCTGTTCTTCAACCTGTTTGCCTGACTCGGACGGCCGGCCCGGAAGGGGCAGGACCACCACTGCCATCGCGCCGCGGTGCCCGTCGCGGGCAAAGGGCACGGCATCCTCGAGCACGAGCGTGCCGTCGTGTTCCTCGATGATCTTGCGCACGATCGGCAGGCCGAGCCCGGTGCCCTTTTCACGTGTCGTCACGTAGGGTTCGAAAAGCCGTGCCCGGTCTGCCGGCAGGCCGACGCCATTGTCGGAGATGGTGATCTGCGCGGTCTGCCGCCGGGGGGTCAGCGCGATTCTGATTTCGGGCACGAAATCGGGAGGGGCGCCCTTTTCCTCGCGGCTTTCGATGGCTTCGCCTGCATTCTTGATCAGGTTGGTGAGCGCCTGGCCGATCATCGTCGCGTCGAGATCGGCCGGAATCGGCCGGTCGGGAATGTCGGTGACAAAGCGGACGTTCGGCTGGCCGGCTTCCTGCAGGGTGACGGCATCGCGCAGGACGGCGGCAAGGTCGCCGCGCTGGCGTTGCGGTTCGGGCATCCGGGCGAACAGGGAAAATTCGTCCACGATCCGGCGCAGGTCGCTGGTCTGGCGCACGATCACGTCGGTCATCTGGTCGAGCAGGGCGGCATCTTCGCCCAGCATCGGCCGGAACTTGCGCTTGATCCGTTCGGCCGAGAGCTGGATCGGCGTCAGGGGGTTCTTGATCTCGTGCGCGATGCGGCGCGCCACATCGCCCCAGGCGGCCATGCGCTGCGCGCTGACAAGGTCGGTCACGTCGTCGAGGGCGATCACATAGCCTTCGGGCTGGCCTTCGTCGGTGCGGCGGACGGCCATCCGGACCAGCAGCGCCTCCTGTTTGCCGCTGCGGACAAGGTCGATCTGTTCCTGCGTGACCTCGCGCCCGCTGGCGGCAAGGTCTTCGAAGAGCGGGGCGAATTCGGGCACGGCGGTCGCGAGGGGCGTGTCTTCTGGAACCGCCGCCACCGAAAGCAGGCGCAGCGCGGAGCGGTTGGCGAAGGTCACGCGACCTGCGGCATCAAGCCCGATCACGCCCGAGGTGACCGAGCCGAGAACCGAATCAAAGAGCCGCCGCCGGCGTTCGATCTGGCGGTTGTTGTCGAGCAGGGCGTCGCGCTGTGCCTTGAGGCGCAGTGTCATCTGGTTGAAGTAGCGGCCAAGCTGGGCGATTTCGTCATCGCCGTCCTCTTCGATCACGCGCACGTCGAGATCGCCGGCACCGACACGCTGGGAGGCACCGACCAGCCGGCCCACCGGACGCGACAGGCGTTCGGCAAACCATAAGCCGAGCCAGATCGCGGCGAGGATGAGGATGACGGCGAAGCCGAGGTAGAGCAGGCCGAATTCGAAGAGCAGCCGGCCGCGTTCGCTTTCAAGCTGCTGATAGAGCGTCACGGTTTCCCGTGTATCGTCCAGCAGACCCAGGATTTTGCCATCCACCGGCCGGGTGACATAGAGGTACCGGCCGAGAAACGCCCCGAGGGGGATGAGCGCGCGGAATTCGTTGTTGGCATAGTCTTCGATGATGGCGATGCCATCGCGGTCGGCGGCAAGGAAGTCGTCGGGCGTGGGCGGTTCGAAGTCGAAGAGATAGACTCCGTCGCCGCGGGCACGGATTCCGCCTGAGGCGTCGATGACGAAGGCCTCGCTCAGGCTGAGGTCGATCTGGGTCTGGAAGCGGCCGAGCGTCTCGCGCAGCTGTCCGTCCTCCATGGGCAGCACCGCCTGCGTCTGCGCGGCTTCCAGGAAGGCGGCAAGTGCCGCACCATCGCGCGACAGGTCCTGGCGGTGTTCTTCCTTATAGGCCTGCGCCGCTTCGAGGGAGGTGCCGACCACATTGCGCACCCGTTCGGAAAACCACCCTTCCAGGCCCACGTTGATGGTCAGGACCGAAAAGACCGCGACCGTGACCGTGGGCAGGAGCGCCAGGAGTGCAAAGACGCCGGTCAGCCGGAGGTGGAGGTTCGACCCGGCGGAATTGGCGCGGCGCGCGGCGATCATCCGGGCGACCCGGCCCATCACCAGCATGGCAACGACAAGGACATAGACCAGATCGGCCAGCAGCACGAGCCGGAGGGCCGGGGCAGAGGCCCCCTGTTCGAGCGGGCCGAGGACGGTCCAGGTCAGCGCGGCAAGAACCGGACCAAGCAGGACGAGTCCCAGCGTCGCCGCGCTCTGCACGCGCCGGGCGCGCCGCAGGCGGCTGAAGCGTTCCATACTCAACCCGGCGATCGAGCGCTGCACGACCCTTGCCCTGTGACCAGACCTGCTGCCGCGGTGCCCTTTGCCGATGCGGCGAACGGGCCACGGTGCTGTTGCCCGCTTACATCAATTTGCGGCGGCGTGTCACGCGGATATCAAGGTCCGTGATCTTCTTGCGCAAGGTATTGCGGTTGATCCCGAGCAGATCGGCACATTTAGCCTGGTTGCCGCCCGTCGCGTCGAGCGCGATTTCGATCAGCGGCGTTTCCATTTCCCGCAGGATGCGGTTGTAGAGCCCTGGCGGAGGCAGCACCCCGCCGTGCAGGTCGAAGTAGCGGCGCAGGTGCCTGGCGACGCTGGCCATGAGTTTTTCGCCGTCCCCGCCGCCGCGCAGCGGTTCTGTTGCCGGCTGATTCGACAGGACCGCTTCGACTTCATTGCGGGTGATCTCGTCCTCGGATGAGGTGACGACGAGCCGGCGGATGGCATGTTCGAGCTGCCGGACATTGCCCGGCCAGGAATAGGCGCGCATGAGATCCATCGCCGGCGTCTGGAAACGCCGGAGGGCAAAGCCGTCGCGTTCCGACCGGGCAAGGAAGTGGCTGGCCAGCAGCGGAATGTCATCGACGCGTTCGCGCAGGGCGGGAAGGACCAGATTGACCCCGCCGAGCCGGTAATAGAGGTCCTCGCGGAAGGCGCCGGCTTCCATCCGGGCCAGGAGGTCGGTCTGCGAGGTCGACATGATGCGCGGCGCATTGTCGCCGAGGCTGTCGAGCATCCGGACGATGCGGCCCTGGGTTTCCTCGGGCAGGTCGCCGACTTCGTCAAACAGGACCGAGCCGCCCCGCGCGCGCGCCAGGGCCGTGGACGGCCCGTCGATTCCCTGCAGATCGGCCGCCGACACGACGGCAAACGGCAGGGTGCGCCGGTCGGAGAAATCGTGGATCGCGCGTGCGATCAGCGACTTGCCCGTGCCGCTTTCGC
>JBEIDZ010000153.1:0-6857 GCA_040383215.1 Paracoccaceae bacterium
CACAGTCTTCCCCATGCGTATCGCGGCGTCATTTCGACACGGGACATCCTGTCATGACCATCCCCGACGAAGCTGCAAACCCGCGTCTGCAGCAATGCCCTGATCCCGATGCGACAGGGGGCGGGGTGCCGGGCTGACCGGCGCCCAACCCCCGCCCGCGCCGGGGCTCAGATCACCACCGGCTCAAGCACCGCGGGGGTTCGGACATCCACCCCCGGCAGGCCCGCCTTCAGCGCTTCGGCATCCTGGGCGAGCAGCCCGAAGGTCAGGTAATGCGCCGGGATCATCACCTTGAAATCGAACCATTTCCGTGCGGCCCAGGCGGCGCGGTCCATGTCCATGGTGAAATGCCCCCCGCAATTCCAGATGCCGATGTCGGGCTTGTGATATTCGCCCATCCAGGCCATGTCGGCCATGATGTCGGTATCGCCCGAGGCATGGATCACATGCCCCTCGGCCGCGATCATGTAGCCCGCCTCGACCCCCGCATAGCCCAGCCCCGCCCCGGGCAGCGAGGAGGAATGCACCGCATTCACCATCGTCACCGCCACCTCGCCCAGATGCACCGTGCCGCCCTTGTTGAAGCCGATCACGCGGGCGCCCGCCGTCGCCGCCCAATGGCTCATCAGGTCGTATTGCCCGACGATCACCGCCCCCGTCTCGGCCGCGATCGCCACAGCCTCGCCGGCATGGTCGCCGTGGCCGTGGGTGATGAGGATATGCGTGGCCCCCGCCAGCGCCTCGGCCCGGCGTGCGGCGGGGAACATCGGGTTGCCGTCCAGCCAGGGGTCGAGCAGCAGGACCTGCCCGCCGATCTCGATCCGGAAACTCGCATGTCCGAGCCAGATGATTTTCATCGCAGACCTCCTAGATCATGGCGCAGGACCTAGGCGGCGGGGGAGGCGTGGCCAGTGGACTGGCAGACCCGGATCGACGGCTATTGCGAGAGGCTCGACCCGACCTACTGGGCCGAGCCGGTGAATGCCGTCACCAATGCGGCCTTCCTGGTCGCTGCCGTCGTGATGTGGCGGAGGAGCGCGGGCCTGCCGCTGGCGCGGCTTCTGTGCGTCATTCTCGGGGCCATCGGGATCGGCAGCTATCTGTTTCACACCCATGCGACCGCCTGGGCCGCGATGGCGGACACGACCCCGATCGGGCTTTTCATCCTGACCTATCTTTTCGCGACCAACCTGCATGTCTGCCGCTGGCCGCTCTGGGCGGCGGTGCTCGGGACGTTCGCCTTCATTCCCTATGCGGCGGCGCTGACGCCGCTTTTCGACCGGCTGCCCTTTTTCACCATCTCGGCCTTCTACTGGCCGGTGCCGCTCTTGATTGCGGGCTATGCCGTGGCGCTGCGCCGCCGGCAACCGGCCACGGCGCGGGGGCTGGCGCTCGGCGCGGCGATCCTGGTGGTGTCGCTGACCTTCCGGTCGCTCGACGAACCGCTTTGTGCCGCGTTGCCGCTTGGCACGCATTTCCTGTGGCATATCCTCAACGCGGTCATGCTGGGATGGATGATCGAGGTCTATCGCCGCCATCGCCTTGCAGCGCCCCCGGCCCGGGGCTAAAGCCGGGTCAGGGGACCAGAGACCGGAGATACCGATGTCCATCGACAGGGACACCGCCCGCCGTGTGGCAAAGCTCGCCCGGATCCGGGTCGAGGAGGAGCGGCTTGACGCGCTTGCGCGGGAGTTCTCCACCATTCTGGGCTTCATCGAACAGCTTTCGGAGGTGGACGTCACGGGCGTGGAGCCGATGACATCGGTCACGCCGATGCGCCTGAAGCGGCGGGGCGATGCGGTGACCGACGGCAACCGCCAGGCCGAGATCCTGCTGAACGCGCCCGATGCGCGGGAAGGGTTCTTCGCCGTGCCGAAGGTGGTCGAATGACCGAGCTCATGTCGCTGACCATCGCCGAGGCCCGCGACGGCCTGCGCGCAAAGGATTTCACCGCCGTTGAGCTGGCCGAGGCCGCTATCGCGGCGATGGAGGCGGGCGATGCGCTGGGCGCCTTTGTCCACAAGACGCCCGAGATCGCCCGGGCCCAGGCCGCGGCTGCCGACAACCGCCTTGCCCTTGGCATGGCGCCTGACCTGTGCGGCATCCCGCTTGGCATCAAGGACCTTTTCTGCACCCGCGGCATTCCTTCGCAGGCGGCCTCGCGCATCCTGCAGGGCTTTCGCCCGCCCTATGACTCGACCGTGACGACCCGGCTTTTCCGCGACGGCGCGGTCATGCTCGGCAAGCTCAACATGGACGAATTCGCCATGGGGTCGAGCAACGAGACATCCTGCTACGGCCCGGCGGTGAACCCCTGGAAGGTCGACGGTCGCGCGCTCACGCCCGGCGGCTCTTCGGGCGGGTCGGCGGCCGCGGTTGCGGCCCGGCTGTGTCTTGGCGCGACGGGTACGGATACCGGCGGTTCGATCCGCCAGCCCGCTGCCTTCACCGGCATCACCGGGATCAAGCCCACCTATGGCCGCGTGTCGCGCTGGGGGATCGTGGCGTTTGCCTCCTCGCTCGACCAGGCCGGCCCGATGACGCGCGATGTGCGCGATGCCGCGATCATGCTGCGCGCCATGGCGGGTCACGACCCGCTCGATTCAACCTCCGCCGACCTGCCTGTCCCCGATTTCGAGGCGATGCTGACCGGCGACATCCGCGGCCGCACCATCGGCATCCCCCGCGAATACCGCATGGAGGGCATGCCCGAGGAGATCGAACGCCTCTGGTCCGCCGGTGCGGCCATGCTGCGCGACGCGGGGGCCCGGATCGTCGACATCTCGCTGCCGCATACGAAATACGCGCTGCCCGCCTATTACGTCATCGCCCCGGCCGAGGCGTCGTCGAACCTTGCCCGCTATGACGGCGTGCGCTTTGGCCATCGCGCGCGGCTTGCCCAGGGCGACGGCATCACCGAGATGTACGAGAAGACCCGCGCCGAGGGTTTCGGCCCCGAGGTGCAGCGCCGGATCATGGTCGGGACCTATGTGCTGTCGGCGGGCTTTTACGATGCCTATTACAACCGCGCCCGCCGCGTCCGCGCGCTGATCAAGCGCGACTTCGACGAGACCTTTGCCGCGGGTGTCGATGCGATCCTCACGCCGGCGACGCCGTCGGCCGCCTTTGGCCTGGGCGAGAAGTCGGGGGCCGACCCGGTCGAGATGTATCTCAACGACGTGTTCACCGTGACAGTGAACCTTGCCGGTCTGCCCGCCATCGCGCTTCCGGCCGGGCTTGACCGGCAGGGCCTGCCGCTTGGCCTGCAGCTGATCGGGCGGCCGTGGGAGGAAGGCGATCTGCTCAATGTCGCACGTTCACTTGAAATTGCGGCGGGGTTCGTGGCCAAGCCTGCGAAATGGTGGTAACGGATGCGATGTGCGGTCCATAGAACCGGGAAAAGGCCTGTGATCCATCGTCCGCTTCTTGTGGCTGCCGGTCTTGCGGCACTGGCGGCATGTACGGCCCCGATCCCTGAAACCGGCGTCGGTTTCGGGGATTATGCGACCTATCAGGCCCGGCGCGAGGCCGAGCTGATCGGGGCGGCTCCGTTGCGCAATCCGCCGCCTGCCGGGGCCGTGCCGCTGGCCGTGCCGCAGGGCCAGGTGCCGGCAGGAGGCGCAGCGCTTCCCCCGGGGGGCATCCCGGCCACGGACCTTGCCGCGGCGGGGATCGGCGTGGCTGCGGCGCCGCTGGGTGCCCCGCTGTCGGCGACGGTGCCGGCGGGGGGCGTGGGGTACGACCCCTACCGGACGGCGGGTGTGCAGGCGAGCCCGGCCAATGCCGCGCCTGTGGCCGTTTCCGGATCGCCGGGGATATCGGACGAACAGGACTTTGCGGCCGTGTCGGGCCGGCAGAGCATCGAATCCGATGCCGCCCGCCGGGCACAGCAGGCGGCGCAGTATCAGGTTGTCCAGCCCACCGCCCTGCCGACGCCGCCCGCCGATACCGGCCCGAACATCGTGGCCTATGCGCTTGCGGCGCCCAATCGGGTGGGTCAGCCCTGGTATTCGCGCTTTGTCTTTGCCGGAGCGCGCTACGAGCGCAGTTGCGGCCGGTTCCGGTCCGCGGACGAGGCGCAGCAGGAGTTCCTGGCCCGTGGTGGGCCGGAACGCGATCCTCTCGGGGTTGATCCTGACGGGGACGGGTTTGCCTGCGGCTGGGACCCTGCGCCCTTTCTGGCTGCCGTGGGCCGTTCCTGAGGGTGATCGACCGGCTGTCGCCCAATCACGGTCCCCGGCGCGACGGCGCCCGGCCTGACATTGTGGTGCTGCATTACACCGGGATGGCGACGGCAGAGGAGGCGCTGGCCCGGCTTTGCGACCCGGCGGCCGAGGTGTCGGCGCATTATCTTGTGACCGAGACCGGGGATGTTGTCCGCCTTGTTCCCGAGGATCTGCGCGCCTGGCATGCCGGGGCCGGACGCTGGGGCAGCGTGACCGACGTCAATTCCCGCTCGATCGGGATCGAGCTGGCCAATCGCGGAAGCCATCCGTTTCCCGCTCCGCAGATGGCGGCGCTTGAAGACCTTCTGGGCGGTATCCTGGGCCGTCATGGCATTGCCCCGGCGCGTGTCATCGCGCATTCCGACCTTGCCCCGGCGCGCAAATCCGACCCCGGCCCGCGGTTCGACTGGCGCCGCCTTGCGCGGGCCGGGCTGTCGGTCTGGCCGCTTGCGGGTGCGGGTGCGGGTGCGGGTGCGCCGCTGGCCGGGAGCCTGACGACCATCGGCTATGATCCCGGGATTGCGCCCGAGCTGAGGCTTGCGGCCTTCCGGTTGCGGTTCCGCCCCTGGGCGTCGGGCCCGGCGGATGCGGCGGATGCCGCGCTGGCCGCCGATCTGGCGCGGCGCTTTCCGGTTGACGCCCCGGGCCCCGGGGCGTAACCCCCGTCGTCGCGCGGAGGGCCGGATGACCGCGGGCCGCCACCCCGCAAGGGGCAGGGCGACCCGAGGAAAGTCCGGGCTCCACAGGGCAAGGTGCCGGGTAACGCCCGGCCGGGGCAACCCGAGGGAAAGCGCCACAGAGAACCAGACCACCCGCGGTCCGCCGCGGGAAAGGGTGAAACGGTGGGGTAAGAGCCCACCGCGGGACGGGCAACCGGACCGGCAAGGCAAGCCCCACCGGGAGCAATGCCGAATAGGGGCCTCGCGCGGGAATGATCGGGCAACCGAGATCGCCTGCAGGGTCGCCCGACCCCAGCGGCCCGGGTTGGCAGCTTGAGGCCCGCAGGCAACCGCGGGTCCAGCGGAATGGTCATCGCGGCGGCACAGCCGCCGCACAGAACCCGGCTTACAGGCCCTCCGCGTACCGTCTTGCCGCCCCCCCCCCCGGTCGGGGCGCGGGACGACCTGCCCCGGCGGTCCCCGGGGCGCGCGGGAGCGTTGCCCTGCCCGGGCAGCCGTGCGGCGCTGTCAGAGGTCCACGCCGTCGGGGTTGGCGGGGTCGGCCGTGTCGGGCAGGGGGACAAAGGGCGGCGCGTCGGGCTTGCGGCGGATGATGATGTCGCCGTTTTCCAGGAATTCCGGGGCCTGGTAATTTCCGAGGTCGTCGATCCGGGCGACGAGCGCCATGAAGGCGGGGCCAATCTCGGTCGAGAGAAACTCGAGCGCGGGTTCGAGCTGCCGGACCATCTCTTCGGTCATGCCCTCGAGTTCGCGCAGGCGCGGTTCCATCTGGTCGAGCAGGCCCTCGAAGAGCAGCCGCGCGCCTTCCTCCATCAGGTTGATGCCGTCGCGGCCGGCATCGGGGGCAGTGTCCTGCGCGGTGGCGGGAAGTGCGGCAAGAAGGAGGGCGAAGGCAGGCGCGGCGCCGGGAATGCGGGTCATGGGCGGGGTCCTTCCAGGTTTCTGCGACTCAAGATGGTGATCTCAGGACACGAAGTCGAGGGTCACCGGAAAATGGTCCGACGCGGTCAGGAGCGCCCGGGCGAGCGCGGCATCGGCGCGGATCGCAGTATCGTGGAGCGGATGCCAGATGCGCCAGACGGGCCCGCGGGTGCGCAGGTCGGGCGAGACCATGATGAAGTCGATGAGCGCCTCGATATGGCCGCGCCCCTTGGGCCGGCGAAAGCGCGCGGTCGTGGGCGGGCGCGCGGCATGGGCGTGAAAGCGCAGGTCGGCATGGGGGTCATACAGCGGCAGGTCCCGGGGATCGGTGCCGGCCGTGGCCTCGCCCTCGCCGTTGCCGAGCACGATTTCAACGCCCGAGCGGCGGAAGAGGCGTTCGTAGTCGTCAAGCCCCGGGCCGTCGTTGAAATCGCCCAGCACGATCAGGCTGTCGCCGGCGGCCAGATGTTCGCCGACCCGCGCCCTCAGCCAGAGGCATTCGGCCAGCTGCTTGCGCCGGTTCGCGATCGAGATGCGGGTGATTTCGGCGGCGGAGCGCGCGCCATGGGGGGCCTTGGACTTGGCATGGACGCCGATCATCCGGAAGGGCGCGCCCGCGCGCGGCGTGACGGCGAGTTCGAGCGGCGGCTTGGACCAGGTCACCGTCTCGGCCCGGCCGTCGTGGTCGAGGTCGATCTGCATCGCGCGGTCGAAGCGGGGCGCGCTGCCGGGGGCGGTACCGCCGGGATCGTGGCGGGCGGTGAGCAGGGCGGGGTCGTGCAGGAGGGCGATTTCCTGCTGGGTACCGGTCGGAAAGCCGATCACCGCTTCCCCGGTGCGCAGGCCGAAGCGGCGGGCGAAGGTTTCGAGCGCGAGCGCCCCGTCGCGGCGACGGCTCGTGTCGGGCGCCTCGATCACCATGACCGCATCGGCGTCGAGCGCGCGCAGCACGGCGGCGATGGCGGCGGCCTGATCGGCACGGGTCACGTCGCGCCGGCCCGACCAGCCGTCATCCTCGATCAGGCGGCCC
>JBEIDZ010000154.1:0-6807 GCA_040383215.1 Paracoccaceae bacterium
AGAAGCCGTTGAGGTTCACGGTCAGACCAAATGTCGTCGATGGCTCCACCTGTGCGGAAGAGGTGTAACGGCGTGCAACCGAAAGGTCCACTGTAACGCATTCGTTTCGCCAGCTTGCGCTGAATCCGGCCCGGGCGGGTTCATTCTGCGCAATGTCGTACCGTGCATCTGCCCGCAGATACCAGCGGTCATCGATCCGATAGGCCGAGTCGACCGTCCATTCCGACGCTGCCAGGGCGAAGCCCTGGTCCTTTTCCGGCGGAAGATAGACATAGGCTGCACCGATGGACAGGCGGGGATTTGACCAGTCAAGGCGCGCTTCGCTTTTGCCGATCGTCATGGCGTCGCCGATCAGGGTACGCCCATCGAGACGGAAGCCGCCCGGAAGATCGGCATGGCCAGCCAGAAGCCAGTCCGAACTGACCCCGGAGAGGCCGGACGTTTCGGAAAAGTCGTTCGGCTGACTGCGCATGATCCGGCCGAGCGTGAAGGTGATCAGGCTTCCGTCATTCGCACTTCGGGAGAACGTCAGTCCGAAGGTTGCACGAAGACTTTCTTCAACCGCATCGGCCCCCGGAAAGCGTGTCAGCGCAAGCAGGTTGCCTTCGTCAAGCTCGGCAAGACGGCTGTCTTCGTTGGGCACATCGGGACCAAGCGCAGTTGCCCAGCCGAGGCTGGCCACGGGTTCGAGCAGATAGGAACCCTGGCCACCCTGACGTTTCGCCAGTGGCCATCTGAGGGTGACGGCGCCCTGGGGAACAAGGCGCAGGACTTGGCTCGCGCTCTCGGGATCGTCGCCGACAAGGTAGGCGTCGAAGGTCAGGCGAAGGGCAGTCTCGGCGACGATGCCATATGGCAGGACCCTGGCTGAATTCCAATCGGCAGAGAGGCCCGCGCGCGCCATGTCGCGGCTGTCGTCCGGGGGGCCGGTCTCGGGACGGAGGAAACCGTCGAATGACGCCCCGAAAGTCAGCTGGCCCCCGAAAGAGGGGGCGAGCCTTCGTTCCCAGCCGGCATAGCCGACAAAGGGTGGCAAAGAGTCATTGCTTTCGTCGTCCCGCAGACTTTCGAAATACGACAGCTGCGCAGTCACAAGGCGGTCGGGAACGACGGCCGTCAGGAAGACCCGCGACGCGAGGCGGTCCTGGTCTGAAAAGCCGTAGTCGAAGAGATAGGCGGGATCACTCACGCTTTCGATGTCAAAGCCAAGGACATAGGCATCGCCCAGTCTGAAACGACCGTCGGCCATAAGGTAGCCCCGCCAGTCTTCCGGACGGATCGAGTCTCGGCCCAGAGCCCCGGTTATGCCCACCGCGCCGCGGGTGAATGCCTGGCGGTAGCGGAATTCCAGGGTGCGCGTTTCCGCCGAGAGCCAGGGTGTGAGGGTGAGGTCCCGTGATGGGCCGAAGGTCAGAAAGTATGGAATGCGAAGACCGAAGCCCAACTGGTCCGTCGTCCTGACTGTCGGGACGAGAAAGCCGGTGGCCCGGTCAAGTGTCGGGTCCGGCAACCGGAGCGCCGGAAACCAGAGCACCGGGACCCCACGGATCAGAAGCCTTGCATCGTCGAAGTAGAGCTGGCGCTCGGTTTCATCGTGGACAACCCGACCGGCCCGGATTTCCCACAAGGGGGCGCGTCCCGAACAGACGCGGCATGACGTCACGGCGGCTTCGTCAAGAGCATTGAAACGACCGTCGATCCGGGTCAGCTGGGCTGCGGCAAGCTGCAGTTTCCGGTCGAGGATGAGGCGGGCACCCGTCAGGAGCGCATCGCGGAACCTGGTGTCGAGCGACGCGGAATCCGCTGTCAGCACAGTCCCGTCCGGTCCGGTCATCAGCACGGGTCCGGCAATCGCCAGTCGATCGGACGCCGGATCATAGGTGATCGAGGAGGCTTTCAGCCGATAGCCGTCAAACCAGGCGACGACGTTTCCCTCCGCCTTGAGCGTGCCGTCGCGGGTGAGCAGGACCCTGTCTGCGATCAGATTGGCTGCCCTCTCCTCGGCCCGGGCAGATGGAGGCAAGACAAGAAAAAACAGGATAACGGCAAGAATGGTCCGCATCATCCGTCTTCGAGATGGAGGAGAAGACCAAGCGCGATTGCAATCCCGACTGCCGGTGGAACCCAAGCGGCAAGGAGAACGGGAATCTCGCCCCGCTCACCCAGGATGCGCGCGAAGTTTCTGAGAAAATAGACCGCAAATGACAAAATGATCGCTGCCAGTACCATGAGTCCGGTGCGCCCGCCCCGCTGCTGGCGCAGCGTGAACGCGGCACCGATCAGCACCATCGCGCCGAGGAACGCAGGCAGCGCAAGCTCCATCTGGAAAAAGACCTGGTGCCGGCGGGCAGAAAAGCCTGCGTCCTTGAGTTGCGCGATGAACTGCGGCAGGTCCCAGATCGAAATCGAGGATGGTGCTCCGAAACTGTCCCGGATCTGATCGGGTGTCAGGCTGGATTGAAGTGACAGGACCGGCTGTGACACGGCGGCTGCCTCGGGGTTTTGCGACGACAGGGGCCAGACCTTGACATTGCGGAGGTCCCAGGCGCCGTCGCCCAGACTGGCCGAGGATGCCGAAATCCGTCTGTCGGGACGCCCTGTGTCATCGAACGTGATGACGGTCACGTCATGGAGGACTGTCCCGTCCAGGTTCGCACGGGCGGCATTGATGACGGCCTGTCCGCCATCGTTGCCCTGACGCAGCCAGAGCCCGTCGTGCGAGAGCACGAGGACCGACGTTCGGCCCCGCAGGTCGCCGGAGCGTTGTTCGAATTCGCGAGAGGTGGCCGCGACGATGGGATTGAAGGCGGCGATCGCGAATGCGCCGATCAGGACTGCAACGGCAAGGGGCCCGAGGATCGTTGTCAGCCCCGAGCGCCCCGCCGCCCGCGCCGCGACAAGTTCTGATGTGCGCGCAAGGGCCAGGAAAAGGGCGATTGTGGAAAGGATCATGATCAGCGGGAGGATCAGGTAAATGAACTGCGGAATGTTCAGCAGAGTCAGGGTCACAAGCTGGAGAAGATCGGCGTCGTCAGACCTGAACCGACGGACCTGATCGATCAGGTCGATCATGAAGAGCATCGCAAAGAATACGGCAAAGGTGCCCAGGAAAGAGAACATGAACCGGCGGGCAAAGTAACGATGAAGCGTCATGGCGCAACTGCCACCGGGCGCCGCAGGCGCAGTCTTGCACCCGAGGCGCGGGCCAGAAGTCCGATCACCACAGACAAACCCGCGGCGACCGGCAGATAGGCAATCCACCATTTTTCCGGTTCGTCCCTGAGCGTGGCAGTCGTCAGGGTTTCGATCCCCTTGATCATGATCACAAGGAATACGGCACCAATGATCTGCCGCCAGACCCCGAGGCGGCTGAACTGCCCGAGAAGGAGGGGTGCAAATCCCAGCAAGGCAGCGACGAGAGCGAGGAGGGACTCAGCGATTCTATCGTGGACGGCTGCGCGCAGGCTCACTGCGGACTTGCGTGTAGCGGCCACGGTTTCGGCCGACGCCCGGAAAAGCACCGGAGATGCAAATTCGCGGTATCCTCGGCGCGCCGTGCCAGGTTGCGGCAGGAGCGGAGCAAGATCGTAGACAAGGTCGCTGAAGCCGGTCTTGACCAGTTGCCGGTCGGCCGTGCCGAAGGTCTGGATCCCGCCGTCAATCATGACAAGCTGGGGGCCGCCGTCGGTCTTGACCAGATAGGCGCGTGATGCCGTGTAGATGACCTTTTCGGTGTCGTTGCGCTGATCGGACAGGAAGATGTCCCTGAGTTCGCCGCCCGGAGTGATCTCGCGGATGTAGACGGTGACGCCGTCGACCGGTGTGATGAAGGTTCCTTCCCTCAGCAATCGGGCGGTGGTCGTTCCTGCGATTTCGCTTTCGCGCACATTCAGCCGGGTCAGCGCGGCAGGGCCAAGCACATGGACAAGCGCCGACATCAGCAGGGTGACGATCAGGCCGAAGACAACCACCGGCCTTGCAAGGCGGAAGGGAGAAAAGCCCGTCGCCTGGACGACCGTCAGCTCACCCTCGCCTCGCATCCGGTTGGTGACATAGACGCTGGCCGCGAATGCAGCCAACGGCAGCACGATGGTGATGACGGCTGGCAGCGAAAGCGCGATGAATTCGAGAAACACGCCTGCGGACTGGCCGTCGGCGATGAGCTGATCAAACAGGATGACGGCGCGATTGATCCAGTAGACGAGGATAAGGACCAGCGCGAAGAAGCCGAACAGGGTCAGCAACTGACCGAGAAGATATCTGTCGAACCGACCCAAACCTTTCGTCTCCCTGTCTGTCATGCCGGGTTAACCCAACCCGGGCGTCGTTTGAACTGCTATCTGGTCAAGCACCCGGCGCCCGGCTAGGTCTTGCCCACTGACGACAGGGGCCGGAGCATCACCAATGACATTGCCATTGCAGATTGAATTCGCAGACATGCCCGCAGAACGGATCGGGCGACTTCCTGAGTCAGAAAGCGGGGTGGTTGCGATTTTCGTTCCCCCTGACGGCAAGATCGACCGCGTCGGACGAAAGCTCGACTCAACGGTGGGCCGGTCCTTGTCCCGGATGCTTGCCTCGGCCGGATGGACAAAGCTGAAACCGGGCGAGGCCATGCGGATGTCGTTTCCGGCAGGGATGGCCGCCGAGGCTCTGGTCGTCGTCAAACTGGATCGCAAGCCTTCGGTTTCGGATGCACGAAAGGCGGGAAGTACTCTTGCCCAGGAACGGGGGACCCTTGCACTGACGGTCATCGGTGCCGGCCTGCCGCGGATCGCGGACGTGGCGCTGGGCCTGCTGTTGAGGAGTTACGGTTTTTCGGTCCACAAGACCGGAAAGACCGAGACGCCGGGCAGGGTCACGATCCTTGTCTCTGATCCGGATCGCGTTGCCGGTGAGGTTGAGACCAGGAAGACCCTGGCAGAAGGTGTGCTCTTCGCACGCGACCTTGTGAACGAACCGGCAAACGTGCTCACCACCGGGGAGTTTGCGGCCCGGCTCTCATCGCTCAGTGACATCGGAGTCGAGGTCGAGGTTCTCGAGGAGGAGGACCTGCGTCGGCTTGGCATGCGGACTCTGCTGTCGGTCGGGCAGGGGGCTGCGGCGCCGTCGAGGGTTGTCGTGATGCGCTGGGCGGGCGGCGGGTCGGAACCGCCCTGTGCGCTAGTCGGCAAGGGCGTCGTTTTCGACAGTGGCGGCATCAGCATCAAGCCTGCCGCCGGTATGGAGGAAATGACAAGCGACATGGCGGGGGCAGCCGTCGTGGCCGGTGCGATGAAGGTCCTCGCGCTGCGCAAGGCCCGTGCGAATGTCGTCGGGGTTGTCGGTCTGGTGGAGAACATGCCCTCGGGTTCAGCCATGCGGCCCGGCGACATCGTCCGGTCGATGAAGGGCGACACGGTCGAAATCATCAACACGGATGCCGAAGGTAGGCTCGTGCTGGCCGATGTGCTCTGGTATGTCCAGGACCGGTTTGCGCCTCGGGCGATCGTCGACCTTGCCACGCTGACCGGCGCCTGTGTCGTCGCTCTCGGGCAGGAGAACGCCGGCGTGTTTTCGAATGACGATGCCCTGTGCGGAGCCCTGCTTGAAGCCGGCAAGGCAGAGGGCGAGGGCGCATGGCGTCTGCCCCTGGGACAGGGTTATGATGACTTGTTGAAATCCCGGGTGGCCGACATGAAGAATGTCGGAGGGCGCGAAGGCGGGGCCATTACGGCCGCGCAGTTTCTGCAACGGTTCATCAGGTCAGGGCAGCCTTGGGTCCATGTCGACATCGCCGGTGTGGCGCTGCTGAAGACCGATACGGTCCTTGCGCCGAAGGGCGCAACAGGCTGGGGGGTGATGACGCTCAACAGGATGATCGCGGACCGCTTCGAGTCGCATGAGCCCTTGCGTGACGGTTCGCGGCCTCATCCCTCGGGAAACGCAGTGCCACGCTGAAGCGGCACAGGGCGGCACGGACCCGGCGCCGGTCATTCGGACCATCTCGTGTCTGAGCGGCCCGGGGGACCTCGCTATCGCGTGGCGCGATCGCCTTGACAGGGAACGAAACCCGCTAGCGTGTCAGGACCAGTCTGTCGCCTTCGATCTCGATCCTGTCAAAAAGACCGAGATAGCTCATGCCGAGAAGAGAGATGTCGAGGTCGCCCTCGTTGACCGAGGCGCGCAGGTCCCTGTCGATGATCCCGCCCAGTTCCACGGTATCGAGTTTGACGGGCGCAATGCGCACCTGGCCGTTGGCAGTCTGTGCAACGCCGGTGTAGGCCAGTTCGCCCGGATCGAACCCGACCCGCGCAGCATCATCCCGGCTGAGCACGATGTCAGACGCTCCGGTATCGATGACGAACTCGATTGCCGTACCATTGACACGCAGGACCGCATGGAAGTGACCGTCGGTCCGCCGGGGGACGAGGACGGCATTCTCCGAGAGCATGGTCTGTGTCGTCGCGAGGTCCCGCCGGATATCGGTCCATAGACCGTAGGCACCGATGACGCCGACGAAGATCAGCGCCCAGACTGCCAGCATCTGCAGCGTTCCGGACAGATTCCGTCTGAAGTGGGCAAAGAGCCATCCACCGAGCGCCGCGGCGATCAGCCCGAGATAGGCGAGGCGTGCGATCTGATCACTGTCCATGCCGAAGATATGGGGTCCGTTACTCATTCCGGCCAGATCGGGCGATGAATTGGAGGGGCGTGGTGATCCGGCATGCCACGTTCGGGCCGTCATGGCTTGGCGCCGCAATCACGTTTTCGTTTCTGCGACCCGCAGACGCGCCGAGCCGCCAGACAAGACGGTTGCGCCGGCAA
>JBEIDZ010000155.1:0-6724 GCA_040383215.1 Paracoccaceae bacterium
AGTTCGAGCGTGATGTCCCGCCCGACAAGCGAGGCGAAGGCGAAAAGCCGCGTCAGCGCGCCTTCGAGCACGCGGACATTGGTCGAAATGCGGTGGGCCAGGAATTCGAGCACGCCGTCGCGCACGGCAAGCTCGCCATACTGGCTGCGGTAGAACTGCACCTTGGATTGCAGGATGCCGAGGCGAAGCTCGTAATCGGTCGGGTGAAGGTCCACCACAAGGCCGCATTGCAGGCGCGACTTGATGCGTTCCTCGAGGTCCTTGATCTCTCCGGGTGCGCGGTCGGCCGAGATGATGATCTGTTTGTGCTGGTCCACCAGCGCGTTGAAAGTATGAAAGAATTCGTCCTGGGTCGAATCCTTGCCGGCGATGAACTGGACATCGTCGACCATGAGCACGTCGACCGAGCGGAACAGCTGCTTGAAATCGATCATCCGCTTTTCGCGCAAGGCGGTGATGAAGCGGTACATGAACTGTTCGGCCGAGAGATAGAGCACGGCGATCTGCGGCTGGCGGGCGCGCAATTCATGCGCGATGGCATGCATGAGATGTGTCTTTCCGAGGCCCACCCCGCCGTAGAGGAACAGCGGGTTGAAGGTGACGGGGCCGCCTTCGGCCACGCGCCGGGCAGCGGCATGGGCCAATTCGTTCGGCTTGCCCACGACGAAGCGGTCGAAGGTAAAGCGCGCGTCAAGTGCGAGCCCCGCATCCTCGGCCTCGGTCTCGGCCGGGTCGGGTTCGGCGGCGGGGCGCGGCTTGCGGGCGGGACTGCCGGCCGTGACGGCAAAGCGGAGCCTCTGGACCCGTTCGCCCGATCGGGCGAGGTGGAAGAGGATGGCCTCTCCGAAGTTCTGCGACACGTAATTGCCGACAAAGCCGGTCGTCACGTTGAAGACCGCCACGCCATCCTCGATTCCGGCAAAGCCCAGCGGTTCGATCCAGTTGGTGTAGTTGTTTGCTCCGACCGCTCCCTTCAGCCCGTCCCTGATCCGTCCCCAGTCGTGTTCATTCATGGTGTCCGCCGGCCCTTTGCCACCCTGTCCTGGCCGGGCCCGCGGCGGTGCCGCGGCGCTCTGGCCGGTGCGACCCAGGACAATCCCCGGGCGGGCCCTGACCGGACATGGCCGGACGGACCACTTGGGAGCCCTTTCTGCGGTCTGCCCCGGCAGACCGGAAACGGCAGGGACGGCGCACACTCGGCCTGACGCGCAAGGCGCCCGTCCCGGACGTGCCGCACGGTCCCCAGGGGCCGCGCAACTGTCCTTGTCACACAGACATACCACCCAGACGCGGGTGCCGCGATACCGGCCCTGCCCTTGGTGCTGTGTCCTTGCGATGCTCCCCCAGGAACGACATGAATCGCCCGGTCACGCTAGCAAGCGGCGGTCGCAGGCTTCAATCCCGACAGAGCGGCCGGTCCGGGATTGCCGAACCCTGCGGCACAGAGGGGGCGGAATCCGGCCCACTTAGCGCGGTCGCTGTGGCACGCCGGCCAAGCCTGAAAGCTTTGCGCAGGAGAGCGCGTCACACCATCTTGACAGGCCGGGGGAAGCTTTGCGCCGCGAGTCGCAGTGCCGGGCGCGCGGCAAACGAAAAGGGGCGCGGCACGAAGCCCGCCCCCCACGATCTGATCCGGTCCCGGTCCTTGCCGGCCGGCGCCGGCCGTCAGGCTGTCGCGCCGACAGCCTTTACCCGTGACGACAGGCGCGACATTTTCCGCGCGACGGTGTTCTTGTGCAGGATGCCCTTGGAGGTGCCGCGCATCAGTTCGGGCTGGGCGGCGCGCAGCGCGGCCTCGGCGGCGGCCTTGTCGCCCGAGGCGATCGCCTCCTCGACCTTGCGCAGGTAGGTGCGGATGCGGGACTTGCGCATCTTGTTGATCGCGGCGCGCTTTTCGCTCTGGCGGGCGCGCTTTTCGGATTGAGCGGTATTGGCCATGTGTGGATTGCGTCCCGGTCGGGGGTTTATCTCGTCTGAAGCCGCGTCCTTAGTCCCGAGTCGGGGGCAAGTCAACCGGCGCGGCGGGCCTATTTGTCGCGGAACTGGGCCTCGCGCTTTTCCAGGAAGGCGGCCATCCCTTCCTTCTGGTCGGCGGTGGCAAAGAGCGACTGGAAGGCGCGGCGTTCGTAGCGGATGCCTTCGGCGAGCGTGGTCTCGAAGGCGCGGTTGACGGCATCCTTGGCGGCGATCACGGCAAGCTGCGACTTTTCGGCGATCTTGGCGGCGGTGGCGCGCGCTTCGGTCATGAGGTCGCGGGCGGGCACGATGCGGGCGACAAGGCCCGCGCGTTCGGCCTCGGCCGCGTCCATGAAGCGGCCGGTCAGCTGCATTTCCATCGCCTTGGCCTTGCCCACTGCCCGCGTCAGCCGCTGCGTGCCGCCGATGCCGGGGATGATCCCGAGATTGACCTCGGGCAGGCCGAAGCGGGCGGTGTCGGCGGCGATGATGAAATCGCACATCATCGCAATTTCGAAGACCCCGCCCAGGGCATAGCCGGCCACGGCGGCGATCACAGGCTTGCGGATACGCTCGATCCGGGCGGTTTCGGCGGCGAGGAAATCGGTGCGGACGACATCGGCGAAGGTCTTCTGCGCCATCTCGGCCACATCGGCCCCGGCGGCAAAGGCCTTGTCCGACCCGGTGACGATGATCGCGCGCACGGCGGGGTCGGCATCGGCGGCTTCGAGCGCGGCGACCAGCGCGCGCCAGACCTGGGCGTTGAGCGCGTTCAGCGCCTCGGGCCGGTTGAGGGTGAGCACCGCGACGCCTTCGGCGATTTCCACGATGACGGTCTTGTCGGCCATGCCTTGTCCCTCCGGTCGGTGCGGGGTTCACATAGCCCTGCCCGGGCGGCGGCGCAAACCGTCTTGCGCGGCGCTCAGCGCTGGCAGTGGGGGCCGTAGAAGCTCGACCGGCCCGATTGCACGACGCGGCGGATGGTGCCGCCGCAGCCGGGGGTGAGGCAGGGCTCGCCCTCGCGGCCATAGACGCGGAAGGCGTGCTGGAAATAGCCAAGCTCTCCGTCCGCCTGGACATAGTCGCGCAAGGTCGAACCGCCCGCCGCGATCGCCTCGGACAGGACGGCGCGGATCGCGGGGACAAGCCGCGCGGCCCGCGCGACCGAGATGCGCCCCGCCTTGCGCAAGGGGCTGATCCCGGTGCGGTGCAGCACCTCGCAAACATAGATGTTGCCAAGCCCCGCGACGAGCCGCTGGTCGAGCAGGGCCGCCTTGACCGGCGTGGCGCGCCCGGCCAGCCGCGCGACGAGGTAGGGTTCGTCGAAGGCATTGCCGAGCGGTTCGGGCCCGATCCCGGCCAGAAGCCGGTGATGGTCGAGATCGGCGGTGGGCCAGAGGTCCATCGCGCCGAAGCGGCGGGCATCGTTGAAGGTGATGCACGCGCCGCCTTCCATGTCGAGCACGACATGGTCGTGCTTGTCGGGCGCCGTCCGGGCGTGGTGAAAGCGGCCGGGCTGTGCCGTGGCGTCACCCTGCGTCACGAGGATACGCCCCGACATGCCGAGGTGGATGATCAGCGTTTCGCCCGAGGAGAGATCGGCCAGGATGTATTTCGACCGCCGCCGGAGCGCGAGCACGCGCCGGCCGGTCAGCCGTTCGGCCATGCGGTCGGGCAGCGGCCAGCGCAGGTCAGGGCGGTTCACCGTCGCGCGGATGATCGTCCGGCCCGCCATCACCGGGTCGAGACCGCGACGGACTGTCTCGACTTCCGGCAATTCGGGCATGGGCCACTTTCTTCGCGGGGTGGAGGGGTGTAAGCCCCGGTTGGCAGGCTATTTCACCGCGCGGCAGCAAGGACGACAAGCCCCCATGGACGACACGCCGGACAGGACCACCCATTTCGGTTTCGAGACCGTGCCTGAGCGCGAGAAGGCGGGCCGGGTGCGCGACCTCTTCACCTCGGTTGCGAGCCGCTATGACATCATGAACGACGTGATGTCGGGGGGCATCCACCGGCTGTGGAAGGATGCGATGATGGACTGGCTGGCGCCGCGGCCGGGCCAGCGGCTTCTGGACGTCGCGGGGGGCACGGGGGATATCGCCTTCCGCTTCCTGCGGCGGGCGGGGCAGGCGCAGGCGACCGTGCTCGACCTGACCGAAGAGATGCTGAACGAGGGGCGCAAGCGGGCCGAGGCAGCGCGGCTTGCCCCGATGCTCGACTGGGTCGTGGGCGATGCGATGGCGCTGCCCTTTGCCGACGACAGTTTCGACGTCTACACGATTTCCTTCGGGATCCGGAACGTGACGCGGCCAGAGGTGGCGCTGGCCGAGGCGTTTCGCGTGCTGCGCCCGGGCGGGCGGCTCATGGTGCTCGAGTTCAGCCGGGTGCCGGTTCCGATGATGCAGCGGCTCTATGACCTTTATTCCTTCAACGTGATCCCGGCCCTGGGGCAGGCCGTGGCGGGCGACAGGACGAGCTATCAATACCTGGTCGAATCGATCCGCCGCTTCCCCGACCAGGAAACGTTCCTGGCGATGATCCGCGCCGCGGGGTTCGGGAATACGGGATACCGCAACCTGTCGATGGGCATCGCCTGCCTGCATTCTGGCTGGAAGATCTGAGCCTTGCGCGGACCGCACAACATCTGGCGGCTGATCCGGACCGGAGCCACCTTCGAGCGGACGGGGGCGATGACCGTCGTGCTGGATGCGCTGCAGGCCGGGCCGATGCTGCGGATGACTTTCCGCACGCTGGCCTGGCCCTTCAGGTGGCTGGGCTACCGCGGCGACCCCGCGCAGCCGCCGGCGACACGGGCCCTGATGGCGCTGGGGCCGGCCTACATCAAGTTCGGGCAGGTGCTGTCGACCCGGCCCGACGTGGTGGGTCAGGAACTGGCCATGCAACTGCGCGTTCTGCAGGACAAGCTGCCCCCGTTTTCGCTGCGCGAGGCCAAGGAGGAGATCGCCCGCGAACTCGGCCTGCCGGCCGAGCGGCTTTTCGCCTCGCTCTCCGAGCCGGTCGCCGCGGCCTCGATCGCGCAGGTTCACAAGGCGGTGCTGGCCGAGACCGGAGAGGCGGTGGCGGTGAAAATCCTCCGGCCGGGGATCGAGAAGGCCTTCCGCAAGGATATCGACGCCTTCTATTTCGCCGCCCGCGCGATCGAGGTGCTGTCGCCGGCCTCCCGCCGGCTCAGGCCGATGGACGTGATCGCGCATTTCGAAGGTGTGGTGAAGGGCGAGCTTGACCTCCGGCTCGAAGCGGCCGCGGCGGCGGAATTCGCGGCCAATACTGCGCAGGACGCCGGCTTTGCCGTGCCGGAGGTGAAGTGGGGCCTCTCCTCGCGTCGGGTGATGACCTTGGGCTGGGTCGAGGGGATCGGCGCGGCAGATGTGGCAGCCCTTGATGCGGCGGGGCAGGACCGGCGGCGGCTTGGCGCGCGCGTGCTCGAGCTTTTCCTGCTGCATGCGCTGCGCGACGGGTTCTTTCACGGCGACATGCATCAGGGCAATCTCAAGATCGCACCGGACGGGACGATCATCGCCTATGATTTCGGCATCATGGGGCGGATCGACGCCTATACCCGGCGCGTCTATGCCGAAATCATCTTCGGCTTCATCCGCAAGGATTACCGCCGCGTGGCCGAGGTGCATTTCGAGGCCGGCTATGTGCCCGCCGACCGCGACGTGGCCGAATTCGCCTGTGCGCTGCGCGCGGTGGGCGATCCGATCTTCGGCATGGATGCCAGCCGCATCTCGATGGGGCGGCTTCTGAACTATCTGTTCGACGTGACCGAACGCTTCGGGATGGAGACGCGCACCGAGCTGATCCTCTTGCAGCGGACCATGGTGGTGGTCGAAGGCGTGGCCCGCACGCTCGACCCGCATATCAACATCTGGCAGGTCGCGCGCCCGATCGTCGAGGGCTATATCGCCGACAGCATCGGACCGAAGGCCTTCCTGCGCGATCTGACGACGACGGCGCGTGTCCTCGGCCGGTTCGGTCCGCGGCTGCCGCAACTGGCCGAGGCCGCGCTGATCCGGGGGGCACTGCCGTCGGGCCCGCAACCACGCGCCTCACGCCTGCCGCCGGCGGCCTGGCTGGCGGTCGGGGCGGCGGCAGGCGCCGCGCTCGTCTGGGCTGGCACGCTGCTCTGATCCCGGTCCTGGCCGCATCGCCCGCGCGGCGCGCCCGGGCGAAAGGGTCGGCCAGGCGGCAGGTCGGACGCGCCCGCCCCGCCCGGCGGAGTCGCGGGACGGGTGGGGCGGGGTGAGCCGCGTGGAGGCCCGGTGCAGTCCGCTCCACCTGCGAAGACCCCCGTCCGGAGTGCCAGCTCATTGTCAGCCGACCTCGGTTGCTCGGCAGATCATGACGGTACACCCCGCTTACCCCACTCGCCGGTGTCGCGGAACGTATGGGCACCTGCCAAAGGCGACCCGTCGCCGTCCGATCCAGCCGCAACGACCCCCGTCCGGAGGGCGCCCGATGACGCACCCGCGAGCCCTCGCCACAGTGCAATCTGTCCCTCTGCGCCGAGTCGGAGGTCTCCGCCCGGCGGAGTCGCGGGACGGGTGGGGCGGGGCGAGCCGCGCGCTGGCGGCCCGGCGCAGTCCGCTCCCGCAGCGACGGCCCGCGTCCGGAGGGGCGCATGGTGACGCCCCCGCGGGCCTTGGCCAGATGGCAGCCTGTGCCTCTGCCCCTCGTCGGCGATCCCCGCCCGGCGGAGGCGCGGACCGCATGGGCTCCCGAGAATGGCATCGGGGCGCCG
>JBEIDZ010000156.1:0-6717 GCA_040383215.1 Paracoccaceae bacterium
GATCGCGGAAGGGTCCGACATGCCTCTCGCCTCGGGCATGGCGATGCAGATGGACGTGATCCCTGGCCACCCCGTCTATGGCTCCACCCGGATGGAAGACGGCTATGTCATCGCGGATGACGCCCTGCGCGCCGATCTTGCCGCCGCCTATCCCGATGTCGCCGGACGCATCGCACGGCGCCAGGCCTTCATGCGCGACGTGATCGGGATGGAGGTGCCCGATACCCTCCTGCCGCTGGCCGATACCTGCGGCATCGTCGCGCCCTTCCTGCTCGACCCCCGCCAGGTCATCGCCCTGCGCTGACGGCGTCTGCTGCCGGCGCGCTCAGCCCTGCAGTGCCAGACGGGCCTCCACCACGTCGAAGGGGACCCCTGGCTCATCCTTGGCACCACGAATGACGAGGCTTGTCTTGACATTGGCCACGTTCGGCGCCGCCGTGAGCTGGTCTGTCAGAAAGGTCTGAAAGGTCCGCAGATCCGGCGAGACGCATTTGAGGATGAAATCCACCTCGCCATTCAGCATGTGGCACTCCCGCACCAGCGGCCAGCCGATGCAGAGCGCCTCGAAGGCCGAAAGATCGGCCTCCGCCTGGCTCACCAGACGAACCATCGCAAAGACCTGCACCTCTAATCCCAGTTGGCGCGGATCGATGTCGGCATGATAGCCCCTGATGTAGCCCTGCTCTTCCAGAGTCCGTACCCGCCGCAGGCAAGGGGGCGCCGAAATCCCCACCCGCCGGGCGAGTTCGACATTCGTTATCCGACCGTCGGCCTGAAGCTCGGCAAGGATCATCCTGTCGATCGCGTCGAGCTTCCGGCCCGGCATCCCGGACCTCCCCGATTGCCTTTCGAATGCTTACCCTCCGGCCGGAAGAGGCGCAATTATCTTTCACGAATGCGCAACTTCCCGTCCCTGCCCATCGGCGGAACTCATCTGGCCAAGCCTTTCGCACACATGCCAAAGCGCCTATATCCATCGTCAGCCGAATGCAGGGGGGAACAGTTCATGTCAGGCCAGCGCCAAACCCGTGTCCTCATCATCGGCTCCGGCCCCGCAGGCTATACCGCCGCCGTCTATGCCAGCCGGGCCATGCTGTCGCCCATCCTTGTCCAGGGTCTCGAACCCGGCGGCCAGCTTACGACGACGACCGAGGTGGAAAACTGGCCCGGCGACGTTACCGTCATGGGGCCCGACCTGATGACCCGCATGCAGGACCACGCCGCCGCCATGGGGGCCGAGATCGTCTCTGACATCATCGTGACGCTTGACCTTGGGCAGCGCCCCTTCACCGCACGCGGCGACAGCGGAACAACCTATACCGCAGAAGCCGTGATCCTCGCCACAGGTGCCCGTGCCAAATGGCTTGGCCTGCCATCGGAGGAAAAATACAAGGGCTTTGGCGTATCGGCCTGCGCGACCTGTGACGGTTTTTTCTATCGCGGCGCTGAAATCGTGGTTGTGGGAGGTGGAAACACCGCGGTCGAAGAGGCGCTCTTTCTGACCAACTTCGCGACCAAGGTCACCCTGATCCACCGCCGCGACAGCCTGCGGGCCGAAAAGGTCATGCAGGAAAGGCTGTTCCGTCATCCCAAGATCGAGGTTCTCTGGGACCACGAGATTGCCGAGATCGTCGGCAGCGAAGACCCGCCCGGCGTGGAGGGCGTGCTGGCACGCCACATCCGGACCGGCGCCGTGACACCGATCAATGCGAAGGGGGTCTTTGTCGCCATCGGCCATGCACCGGCCAGCGAACTTGTCAGAGACCAGCTGGAGACGCACCACGGGGGCTATGTGAAGGTCAAGCCTGGCACGACGGAAACGTCGATCCCAGGGGTATTTGCGGCTGGCGACCTGACGGACCACATTTATCGCCAGGCCGTGACAAGCGCAGGGATGGGTTGCATGGCCGCCCTGGATGCCGAACGCTGGCTTTCGTCACGGGACGCAGGAATTGCCAAGGCCGCCGAATAGCAGGCGCTCTGACGATGTGACGACAGGTTTTTGACAGAGGTCCGACTTCATTCGATCAAGGCAGGTTTGTTTTGCCATGTCCGACACTGTGGGTGTAGCTTTGGGACAAGTGCGGAACGCATCATTACACCGCCGGTCCGGTCAACTCGACCCCTGCAAACCTGGTGGTCGCCCAATTCAACTGAACCGGTTCCGGGAGGATTGCCATGACTGACACTGATCTGTTGACATTGCGGGACATCATCCTGGGCCCGCAGGCTGACGATTTCGTCTTTTCCGGCAATGACCGCCAAACCCAGCAGACGACAGGGTACAAGGCACTGGCGACACTGTCGGCTCAGCCGCTTGCTTCGTTTACCGGCACATCGGAAAACAACCTGATCGGCGGTACAGGCGGAAATGATGTGATCGATGGGCGCGGTGGCCATGACAGCCTCAGCGGTCTTGGCGGCAATGACACGGTCATCGGCGGCACGGGGAATGATACGATCGACGGCGGAGACGGAAGCGACAAGCTGGACGGCGGCGATGGAAAAGACCTGATGGCCGGACGGGCAGGTAACGACCGCCTTTTCGGCAAGGCTGGCAATGACTCACTTTATGGCGGGAGCGGCAAAGACCAGCTGTCCGGCGGTGACGGAAGCGACAGGCTTTTGGGCGAAACGGGTGAGGACGTGCTGACCGGCGGCAACGGTGCCGACAGGCTTTCGGGAGGCAGCGGTGCCGACACACTGTCTGGCGGTGGGGGGAACGACACGCTGAATGGCGGTGCCGGTAATGACCGTCTGACCGGCGGTGCCGGAGCGGACGACTTTGTCTATGGCACATCGAATGCCGGTTCCGACAGGATTACGGATTTCGTGATCGGAGAGGACCTCGTGGTTCTGAACGGTGTGGGAGCCACGGAATTCGCGGTCAACGACGTTTCGGGCGGCACCAGGGTGACGATCCTCGCGACAGGCACGACGATCGTCTTCAACGGACTGAACTACACGACAGTGGCCGCAAACATCGGCGATATCTTCACGCTCGTGCCGGACGTCTGAGGCAGACCGGAACGATCGTCGCCGACTTCCCGATCCGGCTTTTCGGCAAGCCCGGCATGCGCCGTCTGCAAGCCGGCACGTTTGACTTTCCGTGGCAGGGATGATCTTCGCAACCCTTGGTGACATCTTGTTGTTGCCGTGTCACATCGACAGCCGAGATGATCCATGCAGAACCAATTCGCCCCGATCCCCGAACTCTTCGTGTCGGCCGACTCGGCCCAGAAGCTGAAGGCTGACGCCGCACAGCTTCCGTCTCATGACCTGACGCTACGGCAACTGTGCGATCTTGAGCTGCTGATGAATGGCGGCTTTCGCCCGCTCAGAGGTTTCCAGACCCGCGACGACTATGATGCCGTTGTCGAAACGATGCGGACTGCCGACGGCGACCTCTGGCCAATTCCCGTGACGCTGGACGTGAGCGAGGCCTTCGCCTCAAGGACGGAAGTCGGGCAAGACATCGCCTTGCGGGATCAGGAGGGCGTGATCCTTGCGATCATGACCGTCACGGACAAGTGGGTTCCGGACAAGTCCCGCGAAGCCGAAAAGGTCTTCGGAGCGAACGACACTGCCCACCCGGCCGTGAACTATCTCCATCACAGGGCAGGTTCGGTCTATCTTGGTGGGCCGGTGACGGGTCTGCAGCCCCCGGTTCATTACGATTTCAAGGGACGTCGCGACACGCCAAACGAGTTGCGCGCCTTTTTCCGCAAGTTGGGCTGGCGCAGGATCGTTGCGTTCCAGACGCGCAATCCTCTCCATCGGGCGCATCAGGAACTCACCTTCCGCGCCGCGCGCGAAGCGCAGGCCAACCTGCTCATCCACCCTGTCGTGGGCATGACCAAGCCCGGCGACGTGGACCACTTCACGCGTGTCCGATGCTATGAGGCGGTCCTCGACAAGTATCCCTCGTCGACGACGCATCTGTCATTGCTGAACCTTGCGATGCGGATGGGCGGCCCGCGCGAGGCGCTCTGGCACGCGCTTATTCGCAAGAACCACGGCCTGACCCATTTCATCGTGGGCCGCGACCATGCCGGACCAGGAAAAAACAGCCAGGGCAAGGACTTCTACGATCCCTATGCTGCCCAGGAGCTTGTACGGTCGCATGAAGCCGAAGTCGGCATCGAGATGGTCGACTTCAAGCAGATGGTCTATGTCCGGGAAAAGGCGCAATACTATCCCGTTGACGAGGTGCCGGATGGGTCAACCGTGCTCGACATCTCGGGTACGGAACTGCGCAGGCGGCTGCGCGAAGGGCTGGAAATCCCGGACTGGTTCTCCTTTCCCGAAGTTGTGGCCGAACTGCGCCGGACGTCGCCACCGCGCGCTCAACAGGGGTTCACGGTGTTCTTCACGGGCTTGTCCGGTTCCGGAAAGTCGACGATTGCGAACGCGTTGATGGTCAAGCTGATGGAGATGGGGGGCCGGCCGGTCACGCTGCTTGACGGAGACGTCGTCCGCAAGCACCTGTCCTCCGAGCTTGGATTTTCCAAGGAGCACCGCGACATCAACATCAAGCGGATAGGATATGTGGCTTCGGAAATCACGAAAAACGGCGGGATAGCGATATGCGCGCCGATCGCCCCCTACGCGGCAACGCGACAGGAGGTGAGGGAAATGATCGAACAATACGGCGCCTTCATCGAAGTGCACGTGGCCACGAGCATCGAGGAATGCGAGCGGCGCGATCGAAAGGGGCTCTACAAGCTGGCCCGCGAAGGAAAGATCAAAGAGTTCACGGGCGTGTCCGATCCCTATGACGTTCCCGAGAAACCAGAGCTTCGCGTCGAAACCGAAAATGTCGACGTGGACAACTGCGCCCAGCAAGTCATCCTGAAGCTGGAAAGCCTGGGGCTGATCCGCGCCTGAACGCTGCAGGCTCCGGGCGCAGCGGGAGAACTTCTCTGGCCTGCGCTCGGTCCTGGCGGGGATGAGGAGCTTCGATGACCGCTTGGCTCAATGGACTGTCATCGGCACCTTGTCGTGCTGGCGTGCCAGGCTGAAGGCAAGGCTTCTGTCAGCCACCAGCGCAAGCTGGGTGCCATCTGCGTCATGGACAGAAAAGATCACCTCAAGGTCCCCGGCCTGTTTTCGCACTTCGGGCGGGAGGCTTTCGACCGGCACAGCCTTCACATAGACGACGTTCGGCCCAAGCGCGCTCAGATCATATCTGGTCCGCATTTCAACCCTCGTTCTTTCTGATCCTGACAGTCTGGACAACGGTATCGTTCACGCGACGGGTGAGGTCGATGTGCAAAAGGCCGTCTGCCATCAGAGCCTCTCCGACATCCACCCCGTCAGCCAGAACAAAGCTGCGCTGGAACTGGCGCGCAGCGATGCCGCGATGGAGAAACACCCGACCTTCGCTGTCGTCCTTCTGGCGACCACGAATGACGAGCTGCTTGTCTTCAACGGTGATGACAAGATCGCCTTCCGCGAAGCCCGCGACGGCAAGCGTGATCCGATAGGAGCGATCGGAGGTCTGTTCGATATTGTAGGGAGGATAGCCGTCATTGCCGCTTTTCGCGGTGCGTTCGACCAGTCGTTCAAGCTGTTCGAACCCCAGAAGGAACGGATGGGTTCCGATCGACAGTTTGGTCATGCGACACGTCCTTGTGCAAAGCGACAGTCCCGACGCGACCCCATCTCCCAGCGGCAGCCGCATCACCGAAAATATGGAGTGCTGATGGGCTTCGTGCAAGGGCGCCCCTAGGCGGAGGTCACCAGGTTGACTATGTTTGCACAGGTTTTGGCAGCATGGACCAAATGACGGGCCGGAATAAGGGCATGAACACATCGGCGCAGATGGAAACGACCGAAGTGCTCCGCATCAAGCTCGCGGTGCTGCGCAGTGAGCACAGGGACCTCGACGAGGCGATCCATGCCCTGCAGGAGCGCGGCTCGGCAGACATGCTGACAGTTCGGAGACTGAAGAAGCAGAAGCTCATGCTCAAGGACCAGATAAGGCTCTTGGAGGATCGGCTTCTGCCCGACATCATCGCCTGAGTTGCGGTTGCCGAAGGCTGGCCTATAGTCCGGAGCCTGAGGCAAGGAGACCAGAGATGGTGGTTCCAAGGGTCGGCGTGATCATGGGAAGCCAGTCCGACTGGTCCACCATGAAAGCTGCGGCTGATGTGCTCTCGGAACTCGGCGTCGTACATGAATGCAAGATCGTTTCGGCGCACCGGACGCCCGAGCGTCTGTGGCATTACGGACGGAATGCGGCAGAGCGCGGATTGCAGGTGATCATCGCGGGCGCCGGGGGTGCCGCGCATCTGCCGGGGATGATGGCGTCGAAGACACGGCTTCCGGTGATCGGTGTCCCGATCGAGACGCGGGCGCTTGGCGGAGTCGATTCGCTCTATTCAATTCTCCAGATGCCGAAAGGCTACCCGGTTGCGACCATGGCAATCGGCGGCGCGACGAATGCGGGACTGATGGCGGCATCGATTCTGGCATTGTCGGACCCCGCGCTGGCGGCGCGGCTGGAAGCCTGGCGGGACGCGCTGTCGGCGTCGATCCCCGAGGAGCCGTCGGATGGCTGACCCCCTGCCGCAGGGCAGCGTCATCGGCATCCTGGGGGGCGGCCAGCTGGGGCGGATGCTGTCGGTCGCGGCGGCACGGCTGGGCTACCGGACGCATGTCTTCGAACCGGCCGCCGATCCGCCTGCGGGCCACGTCTCGGCCCGCGTGACGCGC